>CALDGT010000985.1 GCA_937942935.1 uncultured Chloroflexota bacterium
TTAGCATAATCTGGCTGAGATGTAATCAACCGAGATTCGCCTGTGGCAAAATCATAAATAGCGATGTCGGTTGGCAATTCACCACGCCACTCTGCCATTTGATGGGTATTTCGATAATCGACCATGATTTGTGACCATGTGCGATATACAAAGGCAGACCCGTCTGGTGCATAATCTGGACTATAACTATAACCATCACTTGGTGTTAGTTGAACAGTTTCACCATCTATCCATGCGTAAATTTGACCTTTTGCCGTGAATAACAACGGTGATTCAGGTGTAGTTGATTGTCCCGTTATGGGTATTACCGATAACCATAATCCGATAATGAGCCAAACGATATATTTTTTCATTACCAATTCCTTTGCATATCGCCAACAATTTTATAGGTGATTAACTTCGGATGATTCGGATGGCTTGATTGCCCCATGTCATTGATACAATATAGACTGGCTCTCCCAAGTCATTTAACGGTGGCTCAATCGGAGTTACGGTCATATCGTGCCATAATGTGGCAACATTAGTTTGTAAATCAAGATAGACTGCACTCGCTCCATCTGGTGAAACACTGACAAAATCGGTTGTGAAAACGGATCCCAATAAAAATTCTTGCAAGAAGGTTGTGGGATTGGTGACATAAAAACTCATTGCATTGCCATCGGCGGGCATCATGATATTTGCTACACCATTTGGTGCTAAACGATTGTATTTTTGTGGACCCGCCCCAACAACTTCCTCAATTGCACCCGTATTATCTATCAATTTTAACAAGCCAGATGGATAGTAAATGGCGAATACTTCTCTATCGCCATCTTCTGCGACAAGTGGGTTAAATGAGACGACATAATTGCTGAAATCTATTGGGACACGAATATCAAACAATGGGTCGCCATTGGCACTAAACAACATAAAAATTTCTTCGGGTTGAGGGGTATCTTGATTGAAGATATAGACATAAACACCGTTTGTACCCCACTGGATTGAAGATGGAAATGGACTAAATATGGTTGGTAAATCGGCTGACACACGGATTTCGCTGGTAGCTAAATCGTATATCATCAATTTATTGATATACATGAGCCGATTATCTTCACCTGTTACAGAAGTAAATTCTGTCCATGCAATCATTGAGCCATCTGGAGACCATTTCGGCGCAGAATGACGTACTGAATTTATGAGTGTTTCTGGGTTAGCATCCGCAGGTTGAGAGGCAATAATAATATTTTCACCTGTTTCAAAATCATAAATAACCACATCATTAGGAATTTCTCCATAATAAGAGAAATTGCCATTTTCGGCTATTATTTGATTCATAAAATCGACTGTGATTTGAGACCACCGAAGATAAACAAATTTCATCCCCTCTGGTGCATAGTCTGGGTCATAGCTTTTGAAATCACCAGTATCTAAAAGAGAATAGATGCCGTTTTCATAGGTGTAAATTCTGGTGGCATCATCTAAACCAGCTGTGACTAATAATGGGAACGGGTTGGATTGTGCGTGGATAGGGGCGATGATAAACAACAAACACGTCATGAGACATATAGCGAATAAGCGTTTCATAGCATCATCCTTTTGTGAAAAAATTCTTTATCCCTTCCCATAGTATATCACCTATAGGCATGTTTGTTACCTACTATAAAATTTTTTTTATCATGCTTGGTATATGTTTCCTAAATGCAGAAATATGGGCAAAGGAAACAGGCTAGTTGTCCACACATTTTCTTAATAAGCCTGTTCCTTGCCCATTGCCAAAGATGTTATAGGTGATTAACTTTGGATAATGCGATAGGCTTGATTTCCCCAATCAATGTCATTGATATAATCTGAATTGCCAAATTCATTTATTGGAGTGCTTAAAGTGATGATTTCCATATTTGTCCAAATACTCAGTGTACCTGTATCCCAATTGATGTATGCGACACTTTTGCCATCTGGTGAAATCTGGATACCATCAAAACTATACGCATTTTCTACCAAAATTTCTTGGAATTGGGTTTCTGGGTTGGTGACTGTATAGCTTAATGCGTTATTTCCATTCACCACGACCATCGAATTTGCCAACCCATCAGGTGTGAAGGCACTGTATTTCATCGGCGCCGCGCCCACTAAATCTTCGTATTGACCTCCATCACTAATCAGGCGGAGTGTGCCATTGGGATATGACACTGCGAATACTTCTTTATCGTTATAGGTGGTGATAAATATCGAAATAGATGCAGGATTTGCTTCGTCTGTATCGAAAAAGATACTATAATCACCATTGCCTGCAACTAATGGATAATAAATGAATTGTTCTCCTACGCGGTCTTCGAGATAGTTAAATATGTGTAGATATAGACCTTCTTTTCCCCATTGAATATCATGTGGAATAGAATAAATCATGGCGGGGGGCAATCCTTCTGCAATCACTTGGGTGGTAGCAGTGGCAATATCATAGACGACTAAACTATAAATCTCTGCAAAATTTTCTGCTTCATCTAAGACAGGAAATACCTCTGTCCATGCTAATTTTGTGCCATCTGGCGACCATTTTGGTGCAGAACGGCGCACCCCACGCAATAATGTTTCGGAGTCTGCGCTGTCGGGTTGTGATGAAATGACCGTATATGTATCGGTGGCGAGGTCATAAATGGCGATGTCGGTAGGCAATTCTCCTTCACCACCCCATGTACCAAACTCTTCTACCTGTTGTGCTACAAAATCGATGGTGATTTGTGACCATGTGCGATAGGCAAATTGTGTGCCTTCTGGATTATAGTCTGGACTATAACTATATCCTTCGCCTGTGTTTAGTTCAACCAATTCCCCATTTTGTACTTTATAAATTTCTCCATAGGTGGATACAAGTAATGGCATGTCCATATTTTGGGCGTGGAGTGGGGCAATAGACAATAGAAATAGGCAAAACAGTACAAAAAAAGTTGTATAGCGCCGCATTTGAAAATTCCTCCTCTAAGAATTAAATAGACCTGTAATGTATTGTAACAGCAGAGGGCTATTTCATGGATTACTACCAAGATTGCGTATAGATTTAGGTGGTTTCTTTGCCATTCATACGGGGAAATGCGATTCCCCATATCAGCAGGGGAATAAGGCTAATTCCCCCCGTGACAAAACTGATTAAACTCAGGTTATTTGCGACTGTCCCATAGGTGAGGAGTGATAAATTGCTCCCTAACCAATCGCTATGTAGGGTGAGTAAGGGCGGTGTGATGACTTGATTGAGCGAGTCTATCCATGCGCCATGTGCAATGGTGCTAATCACGGTGATGAGTTGGAAAAACGCTAAATCTAACGAAAAAACGCGCCCAAGATAATCATCTGGAACACTTTTTTGAATCAATACTTGGCTATATGTCCAATTAACAGAGCCACCCATCGCCCGTAAGACGAGCGCCATACACACCATAAAAAGGGATGCGATAGCTCCCAAAACAAACCAACCGAGAAAAAAAAAAAAAAAGCCGATGA
>CALDGT010000986.1 GCA_937942935.1 uncultured Chloroflexota bacterium
AATCCTTCAAAGAATAGATAGGGGTTTAAACCTGTATCAACACTATTCATATCAAATGCGACATCGGTTGGGACGAATAATATCCCTTCAAGAACATCGCCCGGGGTGCCATCAACAAGCAGAACAACATAGTATAGTGGAACAAGTCCTATGCTATTGCCAATGAGCGAATCAACGATACCGAAATCGCCAATCGGGATGGAGAAATGAATACAGAACCCAAGCGGGACGGGCAGTGTAGATTGTTCTGGGGTGTTGGTACGTGCGGATGCAGGGATGACTGTTGCAACGAGCATCATCACAATTGCAATTAAAACCACAATTCGTTTCATTCTGACTTCCTCTTATTGATATACAATCGGATATGTACTTTGGTACTACTCTAACAGTGTATAGCGATTTCACCGAAATTGTCAAGCGATTCTCGTAATAAAATTCGCCCTCAATCCATACGATTTACCTACATAACCTTCATTTGTGCAAAATCCTGCCATTCGTTATAATAGATATACATTTTGTCGCCCACCACAAGGGACTGCATCTCATGGACACCTTATTTTACGAAAAACTCCTAGCCCTTAGTCGTGATATGGCACAAACTCGTGAATTGTCGCCATTGCTTAATTATGCGATGCGGTCTGCTATTGATTTGGTGGGCGCAGAGTATGGTTATTTGATTTTGGTAGACAAATCGCTCACTGTGAACACATTTAATATGGCGACATTGCTCGATTCGCTCAGTTTTCCGGTGAGCATTGATAAATTTGGCAACCCGCATTTGTATCCAGAGACACAAGTGAGCAAGGCGATTATTGAGCGTGTTTTTCGGAGCAAAGAACCCCTCCTCATCACCGATGCCATGACCGATGAATCTTGGCAGACAAAATCTATCAGCGAATTGCAATTGCGCTCGGTGTTGTGTGTCCCACTCAAAACAGCACATGGTTTCTTGGGACTCATCTATTTAGAAAATCGCTCGCAGGCGCATATTTTTACCCCCGATGATATTACTCCGCTTGGTTATTTTGCCACACAAGCCGCCATTTTTATCGAAAATGCTCGCCTGACCGCCTCATTAGAGCAAACTGTTCAGACCAGCACCCGCGACTTGCAAACCAGCCAAACCAATTTGCACGCCCTCATGAATAATATTCCAGATGCTGTTTGGTCTGTAGATAAAAATTATCGGCTTTTGTTTGGTAATCATACCTTTAAGCGCAATTTTGAACTGACGGTTGGGGTGCCTGTCAAAGAGGGCGACCAGTTACTCAAACTCATGCCGACAGCCCTTTCGGTCATTTGGCGCTCACGTTATGACCGCGCTTTTGGTGGCGATACATTCATTGTAGAAGACACATACACCCTATCGGGTGCGGTCTCGCATCGTGAATTATCTATTTCGCCCATTTTGCGCCCAGATGGAAGCATTAGTGGGGCGGTGATTTTTTCGAGGGATATTCACGGACGCAAGCAAGTCGAGCAAGCCTTAAAATCGGCAAAAGATGAGGCAGAAGCCGCCAACCGCGCAAAAAGTATTTTTTTGTCGAGCATGAGCCACAACCTTCGCACATATATGAACGCCATTTTGGGTTTCTCTGAGGTGTTGTTGCGGGATGGCGGACTCACATCCACTCAGCGCGATTATCTGAATATCATCTCGCGCAATGGCGATATGCTGATGACCATTTTGAACGATATTTTAGAGATGGCGCGGATTGAAGCAGGGCGGGTGAGCCTGCATAACATTGCCTTCGATTTGTACCAATTATTGCATCATCTCGAAAAGCGATTTGCGCCACAAGCCCATCAAAAGGCGTTGCGCTTTTCGTTAGAATATCCCCCAGATTTGCCACGTTGGATAGAAAAAGACGAGAGCAAAATCAATATTTGTTTGCGTCACTTGCTGACCAATGCCATTCGTTTCACACAAGCGGGGGAGGTGGTGTTGCGGGTTGAAACACATTATCAGAACCAGCAACCGATGTTATTTTTTGAAGTGCGCGATACAGGCATTGGCATGGATCCTTATTTGCAAGACGAAATTTTTAAGCCATTTGCCCGCGCCCGACAAGGCGAAGATGATTTGCATGGGACTGGTTTGGGACTCGCCATCACCAAACATCTGGTAGAATTAATGGGAGGGTCTTTGCAACTCAAAAGCACCCCCAATGAAGGGACTCATGTGGGTTTTTGGCTTGGTGTCGTATTGCCTGATGATGCAACCATCACCAAACTCGCTACCGAAGAATTTGGCGCGTTGAATGCCGATGAAATCCCCACTGCGCTTTCTACAGATGCAATTTTAGCTTTGCCCAGTGAATGGCGCGATGAGTTTGAACACGCTGTCATTGAAATAGATTTAGAACGCGCACTCGCTGTATTAGATAATATCGCCCAATATGATGACCCACTCGCCAGCGTTTTGAGTAAACTGGCGCGGGCATATCGGTTTGACCTATTACAAGGGTTAATGAAAGAGGCAAAACGGAAATTATGACAACTTCAGCCAATATTTTGCTTGTAGATGATACCCCTAGCAACCTCGATGTACTCACAGCCATG
>CALDGT010000987.1 GCA_937942935.1 uncultured Chloroflexota bacterium
GACCCCAGCCATTGCTGAGGTCTTTTTGAGTCTTTTGGGGCATCATCCAGAACCAGTACCACCCGATTTGGTTGGGATAGGTGTCAGGGTAGGAATGACAAATTGTGTCGCGGTTGGCGTGTTGGTTGATGTCTTAGTCGGACCCGGTGTTGGTGTGCGCGATGGTGTGTTGGTCGGGCGAGTTGGGGTTGGTGTTCTCGTTGGACCGGGTGTATTGGTTGGGCGCGGTGTGCCTGTCGGTGGTGGGGGTGTTGGCACAGACAAGTCAATAACACCTTGTAAGCCACCGCCACCAGTACCACCTGTACCACCGTAAGTATTACATCCAATATCGAATCTTGTGCCATGCAACATCCAAGGCGCAAACAGAATAGCTTGGTCTAGGCGTGTCCCATAACCATCAAAATCAATCCACAAATTGGTGACACTTTGCGGTGCAAATTCATAACCAGCAACAAATGTACCTTCAGAAGCACTGAATGTATTTGGCTCATAATCTTGACCCGTCCAAACAGTCACAGCATCGCCAGAGTTAGGATTGCTCCCGCCCACTTTGACCCGTGCCAGATTGAGGATGTTTGGACCACTAATACGGCTAAAGAATGTCCATGGGGGCCACACAATCTCGAAGCCTAAAAATGGCGAAGCCACAGTCCGTTCACTGGTCACACGCAATTGAATCACGCCCAATGTCCAGAAATCTACAAATTCGACACGCACACGGCTAGATGCACAGTCGGGTGTGTAGGTCAGGCTTGGGGTAAAACTTTGTGGTGGTGGTGTGAGTGTTTCTTCATCTATGACGTCTTGAATATCTGCCAAACATGGTAATGCAGGGTCAACCGGATTATGAATACGGAATTGCGTACCCGCAAAATCGGCAACCGAGAATTCTTGGCTCAATGGATTTGGAGACAATTGGAAAACAGCTTGGAATGTGGTGGTAGCAATACCATAACCCGGAATCGTTTTATCGGCGGCAGTCCATTCACTTAATTCACTACCCGTTAAACCCGCTGTATCCATGCCTTCGGCGGAAGTCTTATTGCCTTGCCATAAAACTTCACTGGCATCGCCACTTTCGGCGCTTTGGCGTGATAATACCATTGTGTAAAGATACATATTGGGGTAAGTAACTGGCTGACGCCAAGCCATTTTCACTTGTTCCAAGAATGTATTATCCACATTATCATTCACAATTTGGATGTACATCCGGTTATTATAGAATTCAACCGCACCGATTTTGATTTTGTCGCAGGTAAATGGTAATGGTGTATCGGTTGGTGCAGGTGTATTTGTTGGGACAGCTGTCGCTGTCGGAATATCGGTAGAGGTTGGGACAGGTGTAAAGGTTGGTGGTTGAGTCGCCAATTCGCCGACTTGGGATGGTGGATTACTAGAAGGCGCAGTCAATGCTTTCGATGCACGGAATGCTTCGTTCACACCAGACCGATATGAACTGATGGTCAGATAATCTGCCAAACCCAATGGGGTGATGAGTGGGTGATTAAAGGTAACAAATACTGTCACCGCATCACCCGGTCCACCGGGGTCCATCCAACGATTGCCTACGTTATAATTAGGTCCTTCTTGAGACCCATTCACACCGCCACTCGGCAATTCGCGGTCTTTATGTTCATCTGAATATTCATTCAAAATACAATATGGTGGTTCGTATGGGAAGGTTTGCCCAGATGGAATTTTATCTACAGAGGGCAAATCATCTTCACTAAAAATGGTCACAAAACGATTAGAATCGTATTTTGTCTCATCAATATATGAATAAGAATCTGAGCCGATGTGTGTCCGAGAGCTACAAACGATAACGCTGAAGTACCCACGTTGGTCAGAGCGTGGCATTGGTTCTGCCCACAAAGAAGTCATCATATTATAGATAGCTTGAATGGTGCCGTTTTGTTGTGAGCGTTCCAAAGATAGCCCAGCCGCACCTCGTCTGGCAACTTCATAAATCGAGACCAACCGCAAAATATCTTCGCGCCATTCTAAGTGTTCTGGCTTGCCCGGGTCACATTGAACACCATCATACCATGTCGAGAAGACGCTATCGCCCGTCACAAT
>CALDGT010000988.1 GCA_937942935.1 uncultured Chloroflexota bacterium
AAGAACAAGGTGGCGAATAAAAGCTATTAATCGCTCTTTTCCTAATGCTACAAAAAAGCAGAGTTTAAATTCTCTGCTTTTTTATTTCAATATAAAAATTCATATAGTCAATAGACAAACAAAGAAAAACAAAAGTCCTAAAACGAAAGTAAATAAACAAGAAAAAAACAACAAAAACTAAGCAAAAATCCTTTTATATACCAGATAAATAGAGTACGATAAAGATTCAAACATATTCTCTAAGGAGCATTAAATGAGCATACAAGACAAAATCATGCAAGCACTATCAACAGTCATCGAGCCAGAACTACACCGCGACATCGTATCACTCAATATGGTAAATAACTTAAGCATCACGGGAGATGTCGCAAAATTTACTATCGTACTTACAACACCTGCTTGCCCACTGAAAAATGTATTTATCGAGAGATGCAACGATGCAATCATCGGAAAAGTAGACGGAATCAAAAAATTAGATATTCAATGGGATGCAAAAGTACCAACAGACAAACGCATTCATGGTTTATTACAGACACCAATGAAAAGCATCATCGCCGTTAGTAGCGGAAAAGGTGGTGTTGGTAAAAGCACAGTTGCTATGAATATTGCTGTTGGACTAGCTGAAGCAGGTGCAAAAGGAGCACTCATTGACGCAGATATCTTAAACCCCAATATTCCCCAAATGGCAGGACTCGGCGCAGGTAGACCTAAAGTGCTAAACAATAAAATGCTACCAATCGAAGCATACGGTGTACAAATCATGAGTACAGGTTTTTTAATTGACCCCGACAAACCCATGATTATGCGTGGACCAATGCTTCACAGTGCTATTCGCCAATTTTTTACCGATGTAGATTGGGGTGAACTCGATTACACTATCGTAGATCTACCACCCGGAACAGGTGATGCCCCTCTATCATTAGCACAATCCTTCCCATTGGCAGGTGCCATCATTGTCACACAACCTCAAGAAGTCGCAGTCGCCGATGCGTTACGTGGCGCGGCAATGTTTGAACAACTAAATGTACCTATTTTAGGCGTTGTCGAAAATATGGCTGGCGAATTTTTTGGTTCTGGTGGTGGTGAAAAGTTAGCACAGCAACGTAATATCCCATTCTTAGGGCGTATTCCATTACAAGCCAATGTGCGCGAGGGGGGAGATTATGGCAGACCTGTCATGGCATACGACCCCGATAGCCCAGCAGGACGCGCATTTCAGGAAATTGTAAAAATGGTTGCGGCGCGTGTTAGTGTGGTTATGCTCCAAAGCCCCAATGTCATACCCATCAACATTATTGGATAGATCATTGTTGATTAGGGCAGTTTTTCTGCCCTAATCATCTAATCCAAGCACATGAACTTCTTTGCTGGCAACAGGGTTATATCGTCCCACAAGCGCCCAAAATAGAAAATTAATAATAATCGCAACAAAGAAGGCTGTCCATGCCTCTGATTCAACACCTCTACTTATTGCATAGTGGCGCAAGAATAGAATTGGTGCTACCATTAGCAATAGAATAAGTCGTCTTGCAGACCTTTGCGTGCGTTGTAAAATGAAAAACAGTAGGGAAAAGAATAGTGTTAGTAGGGCAAGCGTCTCTAAATTCATCGTTATTTTCTGTTATAATTAAACCAGATATTGAATCTATTATATCGCATAGCAATTGATAAAATAGCCTTTTTGCGATAATTTTCACAAAAATCTCAGCTAAACCGTACAGGTCAGCAGGAGTTAAGCAGATGTTAGAAGTAAATGTGGCGGGTTTGGAAAATGCTACTTTGATAGAAGTCAGTGGACGTGTTGATAGCATGACCGCAAATCAACTAGGAGAGGCGTTAGCAAATCCGATTGATGATGGTCATGTGAATATTGTTTTAGACCTTGCTGGTGTTGATTATATGAGTAGTGCAGGATTGCGCGAAATTATTGCGGCACTCAAAAAAGTAAAACGGGCGTCTGGTGATTTACGTATTGCCCAACCATCAAGCCGTGTAATGGAAGTTTTTGAAATGGCGGGGATAGACACCCTCGTGCGGATTTTTGCTACTCGTTTAGAAGCAGTTTCTAGCTATTAACCACTAGAAACTCAGACAGTTACAGATAAGTCTTTATGCTTCATGAAGATAGTCTACAAATTATAGCCATTATGGAAAATGTCGAAAAAGCGTGCAATTTTGTTGTAAGTTTTGTGCGCTCATTAGGATTCTCTGAAGATGTTGCCCATCGTTGTTCAGTTTCTGTAGACGAAGTATGCTCAAATGTTATTGAGCATGGGTATCATCATAATGGTCAAAACGAAGTCATAGACCTTACTTGTCGAGCATACGAAGACCATTTGATTATCATTATTATGGATGATGCACAACCGTTTAATCCTCTCGATAAAGCAGACCCCAACCCTCATGAACCACTTGAAGACCGACAAATTGGAGGGTGGGGTATTGCCATTGTAAAAAAATACATGGATAGAGTCAGTTACCATTATGCGAACAATCGAAATCAGTTAACCCTCGAAAAATATCATTGATTGCGCCACGCATTAATATCATCCAAATTCACCTGACCAAACGGTGGCAAATAATTATTTTCACAGTCTTGTGCCGTTGGTGGCAATTGGCGACGGTCTAAAATAGCTGTTTCTGGGCTAAAATAATTCCATACAGCCCGCGAAATATCTTCTAGGATGGGCCAAAGGCGCGTAAAATCTTGAAATTCTGTATCTTCCCATAAAAACACCGCAATAATGTAATTTCTGCCATTTGATGGATATACAATACCGGCATCACCTACAGTACCACCTACCCATCCATTTTTATGAGAAATGCGAATATCCTGCGGGATACCACCTTGCAAGAGACGTTCTAAATCATTAGCACTCATCAATTCTAACATTTGGCGATATTAATTT
>CALDGT010000989.1 GCA_937942935.1 uncultured Chloroflexota bacterium
TTGATAGCACCACAGATGGGACGGGTGATATTAACGGTATGACTCTGGCACAAATCAAACAACTCGACGCAGGGTCATGGTTTCATCCTTCATTTGCCAATACACGAATTCCAACCCTTGAAGAAGTTTTCTTAGCTGTGGGAAGGCACTTATTCATCAATATCGAAATCAAATCTCGCCAAATTGAGAGCGATGGATTAGAAACACTCGTCGCACAATTGGTTCATGATTATGGATTATCAGAACGTGTCATTGTGTCATCATTTAATCCCTATGTTTTAGTGCGATATAGAGAATTATCTCCCAATATCCCACTTGCTTATTTAACTGCACCTGATGAATTATTTCCTAAACCAGATAACCTAACCTTCGAGATTCACCATCCGTATCAAGGAGTGCTAAACGCAGAGAGCATCGCTAAATATCGGGCAGAAGCAAGGTTCATCAACACATGGACAGTCAATGATAATTCGCGGGCAATAGAATTGGCAAAAATGGGCATCAATGGTCTTATCAGCGACAAACCAGATGAAATCTTGCGGGCAATTGGCAGATGAAATTATGGAATCGGGTCATTCAATTTGGGTTTCACCTGCTTTATCATGAGATGTCATTCACGTATGATATAGTCAGTCAATTTGTGTCATTAGGTGATTGGCACACATGGCAACAAGCCATATTCAATTTTTTGCCAGCGTCTTCTGAAACTGACTATGTATTGGAATTAGCACATGGAACAGGGCATATCCAAGCTGATTTGATAAAATATGGCTATAAAACCATTGGACTCGATTTTTCGGCACAAATGGGGCGCATTACACAGAAAAGACTATCTGAGCAAGGTATATCGCCCCGCATCATTCGCGCAAGCGGAATGGCGCTTCCATTTGGGGATAATCAATTTCAGTATATTGTTTGCACCTTTCCCACAGAATTTATCTTTCATCCCAATACATTGTCTGAATTACATCGGGTTACGAGACCATATGGTGAAATCATCATCGTTTTACACGGTGAACTCATGCGCCAAAATATTCAAACTCGATTGGTGGATGTGGCTTATATTGTCACAAATCATCGCCCACCAAGCAACCTAGAAAAACGGGTGAATGACGGTGTAACGCCCTATGGATTTAGTCCAACATGGCATCGGGTGATGCACGAAAAGAGTTGCAGT
>CALDGT010000990.1 GCA_937942935.1 uncultured Chloroflexota bacterium
TTAATTTATTGATGAATGACCACCAAGCCGATTTGCAAACCATTGCGCTCGGCAGTGTAAAATCACAAATCGGACACACCAAATCGGCGGCGGGCGCGATGAGCCTCATCAAGACCGCATTGGCATTGCACCACAAAGTGTTGCCACCCACGCTGAACATCAAACAACCGAATCCCAAACTGAATATTGAACAAACACCTTTTTATTTGAATACCGAAACCCGCCCGTGGATTCGTCCCGCAGGCGCACCACCCAGACGCGCTGGTGTGAGTTCTTTCGGATTCGGTGGGACAAATTTCCATGTGGTACTCGAAGAATATACATCCGACCATGATGATGCGTACCGTGTGAATCGGACATCAGACATGATTTTGCTCACCGCCCCCACCCCACAAACACTCGTGGGACGTATCCAAGAAATTTTGGGACAATTGGGCAATGGTGATGCGCGGAATTATTACAATGCGTTGGTAGAAGCCAGCCAAACGGTGCAAATCGCGCCAGAACATCCCCGCGTGGGATTTGTCTCGGCAGATATGGCGCAAACCGTTCAATTGTTGAATATGGCACTCGCCATGCTCAATAAAAATGTAGATGCCGAAGCATGGACACATCCCAAAGGGATTTATTATCGCAAATCGGGCATTGAGACGGCGGGGCATGTGGTCGCGCTGTTCAGTGGGCAAGGCTCGCAATATGTGGGGATGGGGCGTGAACTCGCCATGAATTTCCCCGATATTCGTGGCGCATTTGGCGAAATTGATGCGCTTTTTGTGGCAGAAAATCAAAAATCGCTCACCTCGCTCATTTATCCTGTGCCTGTGTATAGCGATGCGGATAGAGATGCCCAAACAGACCGCCTCAAACAAACCAACACCGCCCAACCTGCCATCGGCGCGATGAGCATGGGCATGTATCGGTTATTCCGCAAGGCAGGCTTCAAAGCCGATTTCACCGCAGGGCATAGCTTTGGGGAATTATCAGCCCTTTGGGCGGCAGATGTCATTAACGATGCCGATTTTGTGCGCCTGATGAAAGCGCGGGGCGATGCTATGTCACCCCTCGATACCCCCAATTTTGATGCGGGGACAATGCTCGCCGTCACAGGCGATTTGACCAACCTCAACACCGATTTGGTCGGTGTAGATGGTGTGGTGGTGGCGAATAAAAACGCGCATAACCAAGTCGTATTGGCAGGCACAACCCCCGCCATCCAAAACGCGCACGCCGTCCTCAAAGCAAAAGGCTACGCCGTGACCCAACTCTCGGTGGCGGCGGCATTCCACACATCCTTAGTCGCTCATGCCGAGACAAAATTCGCGCAAGCGGTAGAACGCGCTCAAATTAAAGCGCCGAGTGTGGCGGTTTATTCTAATACCACCGCCAAACCCTACCCCAAGACTGCCGCGGCGATTAAAAAGGCACTCATCAAACAAATTGTGAATCCTGTTTTATTTGCCGATGAGATTGAACAAATTTATGCCGATGGTGGACGGGTTTTTGTCGAATTTGGTCCACGCAGTGTGTTGACCAACCTCGTGAAAGATATTTTGGGAGAACGCGAACATATCGCCATCGCGCTCAATGGCAGTCGCCAAAAAGATAGTGACACCCAATTGCGCGAAGCCGTGGTGCAATTGCGCGTGGTCGGGGTGAATTTGACCAACATTGACCCCTATCCTGTGCGCCAAATCACCACATCGCGCAAGCCTGTGATGCAAGTCAAACTCAGTGGGGCAAATTATGTTAGCCCACAAACCCGCGATGCGTATCATCACGCCCTGACCGATGGGTATCGGATAGCCGGTGGCGAAAAGATTGTGGAACGCATTGTTGAAGTCGAAAAAATTGTTGAAGTCGAGAAAATTGTCGAAGTCGAAAAAGTGGTAGAAAAACCCGTAGGGACGGCATTAATGCCGTCCGTACAACCAAC
>CALDGT010000991.1 GCA_937942935.1 uncultured Chloroflexota bacterium
TTTTTCTACAAAGGCTTTACTACCCTGTCTGCCCACTTCTTCGGCAGAAAATAAGACAAAGACAATGGTCGCTCGCATGGGGCTAGTGCTAAGTACCCGCGCCATCTCTAAAATCGCCGCCACACCCGACCCGTTATCATCGGCACCGGGCGCAAAAGCACTGGCATCGGTCAAATCATCGGTACGGCTATCATAATGCGCCCCGACCACAATAATCCCCGCATCGGCACTCGTCCCCTGAATATAACCAATAATATTGCGTTGGCTGGTGGTGAACCCGTTATAACTGGCATCGAATGGTTGCTCGAAGGTGATGAATTTGCCATTGGATTGGGCTTGAATTTGCTTAAAGGTGTCGCTGATATAAGTCGCCGCCGCGCCAACGCCCTGTGTGAGCGATTGTGAGGATGAATTGACATGGCGGGTATGAAAACCCACCAGCGCGTTGATATGCGCCATGAGCCTATCGGATTCAATCCGATTCATCAGATTATACAATTCCACATCCACGGTGGTTTGTTGCGGTGCGCCTTGTGTAGATTGGTCTGGCACAGTCCCGCCCTGTGGTGTGGCGTAACTGAGGGGTGGTTGTGGTGTCGAAATTTCTGTCTTGCGTGGGAGCAAGGTTGGTGGGGCTTCTTGTGCGCCCAAACTACAGGCGAGCAACACCACGCTCAACCATAAAATGAGCAAGGCATGATTACGAGGAGATGGTTTCATTGTTCTTTAATAACACTCCAACTAAATGAACATTCACTTGTCCCACCACCATTCACAGCAGTGCAATTGGCAACCACTGTGTTTCCCGATTTAATCTGAAAATTACTCCGCCAAACCAGCGCCCCTGATGAGCGCGTAATTTCGCTTCGGATAGTATTGCATCCCCAAGCACTTTGCGGACTAGCAGGTTGATTGGCATTTTTGATGACGATACATTCATTCGGATTCAAAATTTTATCTCGAATATCGTCACTATCTACATCGCCCAACGAAAAACTGCTCAAATCGAGTATATTTTCGCTCATGTTGCGAATGGCTAAAATATCACGGCTATAATATGCCATCACTGCTTCGCCATCACTATTATTGACAACCGTTGGGTTATT
>CALDGT010000992.1 GCA_937942935.1 uncultured Chloroflexota bacterium
ATATAATCCGCTTGTACCACCTTTTTTCACCGATATTTTACGGCGTGCGACATCTATAGACCCCGATGACCGTTATGGGTCACTCATAGAAGTTGATGATGAGATGCGTGCTGTCTTTAATACAACAGAATTTGGTGGGGTAATTGCCACAGATGAAGATAGTTATACCCCGCCTGTGCTTGATTTATCGCAATTTGATAGCGAAGATGCGGGCATTTTGGAAGCGGTGGATATTTATAGCCGTGCGCGTCATAACTGGGCGGGGGGGAATGGTCGCTTTTTGCTCGGTGTGACCAATTTTATGCTGATGAACGGTTATTATATGAATGCCGATGCTTATCATCTCGATTTGGATGAAGCAGGCACACAAATGCTCTTGCGTGGGGCGCTGGAATATGACCAAGAAGTGGATTTTTGGTGGAATAAACTCGATGATGAAAATCGGCGTTGGGTATGTCTTCATGCGTTGCGAAGTGGTAATGCACCCGCGCGGGTACGGGCATTGTATCGGTTAGAGACGCTCACCGATTCTGAACGCCCACAAATTCCCAAATTGGTGGCACAAGCCCTCCAAGTCGAGACGAATGAGGCGGCACGTTTGGCGGCATTACAAGTCCTTGCTACTCGCGCCAAATTGATGACCAAACAGAAAAAATTTGATGTCAAAACCCAATATCGCGGGCGGATGTTGACCATGAACACCCGTGAGGGTATTCAAGAAATGAATATGGCAGAATGGCAAGAGACGGTATTTTCTGAGGATATAGATACTCTCATTGCCGAAATTTCGGTGGATTATGGGATGCCCAAAGTGGCAGAATTTGCGGCGCGGGTGGTGGGCAAAATTCGGTCTATCACGGCGGTGCAACATATTGCCCAAGCCCAGCGTGAAGGTCGGCGCGGGGCATTGCGAGCATTAGCTCTTGTGCGCGATGAAGCCCCATCATTGCCGTATGGGGTGAGCTTTTCTGGGCGGGCGTATGCGTGGATAACCAACACCCTTCGACGTATGATAGATAAACCCCTCTCGCTGATTTTCCGTTATTTTATGGCGGCGATTGGTGGTTGGTTGGCGATGGGTCTCACCATCTGGATAACGTATCGTGGTGAGATTATTTTTACCCCTCAACGTTGGTCAAATTCGCTGGCGGTTGGGTTGATATTTGGCTTATTCATAGGCTTTTTGGTCATCCTCACTGACGAATTTATCAGTCGCCTACGCGGATTTTGGCGCTGGTGGGTGCGGTTATTGTTTAGTTTTGGGGTTGGGTGGGTGTTAGGCACACTCGTTTGGACACAATACACATGGTTATTTTTACAACAACCAGAAATTAGCGCCACAGTAATGCGTTTTGGTGGGTTTGGGCTGATGTTTGGGTTATTTTTGACCACCATGCTCAAATTGCGGAGCTTTCTCTCCATCCCATTGACTGCGTTGTTCACCTATATCCCCATTTATGTCACTTATCAAATTTACTTTTTATTTGAAGAAGTGCCACTGTTCACAGAATTGAGCGAATGGTCATATCCAACTTATTCGAGCCAGCCTATTTTTAATTTGTCGCGCTTAGGTGATGCCAATTGGTTCACCACAGAATTGGTCTTTCCATTCAAAATAGATTGGGCGCTCATCTTTTATGATTTACCCGAACAAGTTCTCAGTGTAGGCTTGATGTTTGCGATTGTTTTGGCGATTGGCGCACATTTTCCATCGCTCCTCTATGATATTCGGGCGCTCATTCGTGCCGTGATGCACATCCGCACACGCCCTGTTCAACAACTATCCACACAACCTGTCGTTGATGGGGCTATACCAACACCTAATCCCGCCCTCAAACCAACACCATCACCTATGGGCAATCTTAAGACCGAGATGGATGTGAATTTGGGGATTGGCGATGATGAAGATGCGCCTATCGAGACAGAAGTAGATGTGCAAGGGCGCCCCGCAGGATTTTCATCCGCGTGGGATACTCAACCCGTTATGCCATTAGATACCCAACCGCTAACCGAACAAATTCAGGCGCTCAAATCTACCGAGATGGATGTGAATTTGGGTTTGCAAAAATTGGCAGAGGAAGATAACACGCCCACCAAACCGCCACAGGGTGGGACGCTTGGTAAGCGGGTGAATATCAAATCGGGTATAAAAATAGATGTCACCCCTCCACCGCCAAATACGACTGAATTGGATGTGAATCATGGAAAAAAAGATGAAGAAGATTAACAGCATTTTTATACGATAGTGCTATAATGCACAATATCGTTCTATAATCTAAAAAATCCCCTCATATTTGGGGATGATAGAGACTGTAGAATTCCTATAATTCCCAAAGCTATGTGCGATGATGCACGATGAACGCATAGGAGATTTTATGATGAAAGACGAAAAATTGAACTGGCTTGTTTATGAATCTGGGTATGAATCGGCTTACGAAACCGGTCCTTATGATGATTATGATGAGGAGGAAGATGATTTCGAGGACGATGACTATGATGATTTCGATGATGACGAATATGATGATTTTGACGATGATGATTTTGATGACGATGATTTTGATGACGATGACTACGATGATTTCGACGAAGAAGATGAAGAAGATTAGTGGTATCTCATCGAAAATAAATGGATAATAATAAGGGTGCATTTTGTTGCACCCTTACCCCTTATACTAGGTTTATACCTGCAAATACAAACGCCCACCAAATTCATTCACAAACGCATTATCCAAATCATCAGCATACCCCGACACAAAATTGATGATGTCGTCTGTTTCATCGGCATCTAACCCCAAAACAGGGCGCTCACTAAACACATAAACAATATCCTGAAAAATTCCCAATGAGGCGCTCGTCATCTGCAAATTATATTCCAACAAGCGCCGATATAACGGGAGTAGGTTGGTTTGTGGCAAATACATGATGGGCGAAAGCACTTGCAAAAAGGTTTTATCATCACGTTGGACGATATAAATCTCTATGCTGGCAGACCCACGCCGAAATTCCCATCCATATCCTTCTTCTAGCGCCATTTTTGCTTCATCTAAATTCACCCCAATTTTTTGCAAAATGATTTCAACATCGCGCACATGCCGTTCTAGGGGTTTGGTCTCATTTTTACTACGATTCCGTCCGAACATCATTTATCCCTTATTTTTGGTTTTGCGTGGCTTGGTTTTGCCACAACGCAAACAAATATCTTTATAATAACCCACTCGTGCATGACAATGTTCACACGGTTCTGCCTGATTTTCGCCATATTTCCACGACATATCGGGCGTGGGAAAGCGCCGAACATCTTCTGCATAGGGCAAAATAGACCCGCAATATTCGCAATAAAATCCGCCTTTGAGCATGGGAGACATGCTTCGTCTACCACATTTTCCGCAATAGGTGGTGTTGACCGTGTTCAAATCATTTTGTGTACCATCCCACAACAAGTAAATATGATGAATATGCACACCATAATAATAGGGAGTTGTTTTGCTGGTGTTTTTGGTCAACATCCCAACCAATAAATTTGAATCATTAAAAAGGGGCAATCCACCCGCATCGGGCAAAGTATCTATGGTGGTGGGAATCCAATAATGTTGCAATTCGCTTTTGGTAGCGCGTCTTTTGCCAGAAACCGACTTGCCATAATGCGAATGCGCGGTTAATGCGCTATGTTCGGGTAAATACGCATTGCTGGCGGGTTGGAGCAAATGTTGAATTTGTAAGCCTGTATCCAAAAAGACCACATCCACATCGGGGTAAGCGCGGATGACTTGTGCCTCGACTTCTTGGCGCTCATCTAATTGCACTCGCACCACACGCTCGCCACTAACCACATAGCGCGTAGTGACGACAATTC
>CALDGT010000993.1 GCA_937942935.1 uncultured Chloroflexota bacterium
ATATTCGGGGTTCATCTAATATTATACAATTTACATATCGCTATGAAAATTCGCAAAGTGTAGATACCCAAATCCCCACCCTAGATGATAGAACAGGTACTCGCGGAGATTTGAATCGGAATCGTTAAAGGAAAAACTAATGGAAGAAGCATATAACCATTTATTGGGGTGGATAAGTGAATCTCAGTTGGTAAATGTGAGAAACATCAAAACATATTTGTCTGATGAGGGTATTGATAATTTTGCATTGATGGCTGGCACAATTCATGAAGACGATTTTGCTCCATTTTTACGTTCAATTGGGTTTGATAATATTGTATTTCGCAAAGGGTATCGCCCATTTTCAACCAATTATGATGATGTTGAGTGGTGGCAACCGTATTCAAATCAGGCGTTTTATGGAGCCTCTATTTTAGATGCTAATCATGCTAAGGAACTCACCTATCAAAAAATAGAGGATGATTATTTGATTCATCTGTGCATTTATGATTTATAGCCAAAATAGGATGATTGGGATGGGCGCAACAGTGTGCGCCCTAAGATGAAGTCTATTTGGATGATGAGAAAAAGAACTTAGATTGCTGGCATTTCTTCCATGTTGATATTTTCATCTGTGTCGTTCATACGACGACGCAAAATGAACATAATGCCTGCTACGATTGCCGCCAAGCCTGTGGCAATTTGTACCCGTAAGGGCAGGGGGACTGCGCGTAACCGCGAGAGCATCGTCTCGTCTTCGCCGATTAAATTTTGCTTGACCGATTGAACATAATCATCGCTTGGCGCGTGTTGATAGCCACTGAGGTGAAGGCTCAGTTTGCGAATCACATTCACCAAGCTCATCAATTCTGGGTTAACGGGTTGGTCTTGTAGAATCGCATCAACATCTTGTTCCATCAGGACAGCATTAGTGAGCGAATCGAGCAGATTTTCAATATATGAATCATCTTTTGGGGTTTTTGTCATGGTAACAACTTTCTCCTTTTGCGCGGAAGGGGTTCTGCCTCTACCTTCGTTGGTTGCTCTAATTCATCGCGCAGGGCGGTGAGGGTGCGGTGATACAGCGACTTAATCGCACCTTCGCTACGCCCCAAAATCTCGCCAATTTCGGCATTCGATTTGTGGTCTACAAATTTGAGATAGAGCAATTGTTGACGGTCTGTTGGCAAATTCCGAATGGCTTTGAGCAAATGCTCCCGTTCTTCATCGGCTTCGGTTTCATCTTCTGGCGCATCTGACTTTAGCCCACTAGCGACAAATTCATCGAGTGGAATAATTTTGCGCCGTCCTTTGTCCCGATGCCAATTGGCGACAAGGTTGTGGGCAATCCGATATAACCATGCCTGAAAGGGCAAACCTTTGTCTACATAATGCTCAATATGCGACATAGCACGAAAAAATACCCGCGATGTAAGGTCTTCTGCATCGTGAGAATTGCTCGTCCGATAATAGATGTAACTATAAATTTTTTTCACATACCGTTCATAGAGCGCCCCAAATGCCTCTTGGTCTTGTTTGGAGAGTTCAACAAGGTCGGTATCTGCCAAATCTTTATAATTCTGTGGTTGTTTGCGTTTGAACATTTTCTGCATTTTCATAACTATAATAACCCCATTTGCGATAGTGCGTTACGCATAAAAGAACGGGATTTTATGCGTTTATAAAATCATCCACAATGAATATCATGGCAGAAACTTGCCCTAAAATAATTTTTTTACCCCTCTCGCTAATTCGTCATGAAAGGGGTAATTTTTTAGATACATCAAAGTGTGTTGTCTGTTATGATTGTTGTCTTAACCCAATGACATTGCCAACGGCATCTTTCACTTGTGCGATTAGCAAGCCGTATCCGACATCTTTTATATCTTGCAAAACCACACCACCAGAATTGGTCATTTCTTTCAAACTGGCTTTAATATCGGCGACATCAGTATAGGCGATGGGACCAACTTCAGAATTAGGGTCTAACCCAATTTCCAGATTATCAATCTTATAACCCACATAATAGGGGCTATCTACATAAGGTGCTACACCTAAAAATTGACCATAAAAAACTTTGGCTTTCTCTATATCTTTTACGGGATAAACCAGTAGACTTATGTTTTTGGACATTTTTATCTCCTATTGAAGCGAACAAATATTTACTCTAAAATCAAGTTACTTTATTTTCAAGATATTGTCCAGAGGGTTGGGCTATGACCACAAAAAAGGACTTGCAAACACTGGTTATGATGGCATCGCGCGAAAATAATATCAGTTCGATTTTGTTTCGGAATGCGGTACGGAATAAGGTGGGGCTTAATATCACCGACTCGGAGTGCCTTAGTTTTTTGGGTATAAAAGGTGTATTAACCCCAAAAGATATTAGTCATTACACAGGGCTAACGACGGGTTCAACAACAGCGATGTTAGATAGGCTCGAAAATGCAGAATTCATTAGGCGAAAACCGAACCCAGATGATAGACGGGGTGCATTGATTGAGATTCATGAGAAATGGGTAGAAACTTCTCGACCATTGGTTGCGGGTCTTCAGAAAGAACAAGCAGAACTCATTGCCAGTTATTCAGATACAGAACTAGAGATTATTGCCGATTTTTTAACACGCTTTACAAATAATGTGAAAAAACACACTCAGATGATAGAAGATGGCTTGATTTAAGCGATTTGAATACAGGTGTTTGCTCTGTATGGTCATTTTGATACGTATTCGGGTATGGTTTGTAGGATACATTTTGTGAGAATTTTGCTTGTAATGTCCATTTTCAATTTCAAATTATGCTACACTAAATAGGTGTGTTGATGAGGTAGCAAATATCATTTATGGACGAGACGCATCTCTTACAGATTTTTTGGGAAGAAGCCAGAGAACATTTGCAAACCCTAAATGACGCCCTATTACAGGTGGAGATGATTCCATCTGCCGATAAGGATAAAATTCATGTCCTTATCAAAGAGATGAATCGGGTGGCACATAGCCTAAAAGGGGCGGCGCGTGCTGTGGGGATTCATCGGATAGAAACAATAGGGCATTACTTAGAAGAGGTCTTTGCAGAAGCCCTGCATGGCACAATCAGCCTGACCCCAGAAGTGTGTGATGTTTTGTATGATGGTTTGGATGTGGTGCAAGCGATTGCCGATGAAATTGAACCCGATGAAGAATCGCTTGCGAATACAGTCTCGCGGTTAGAGCAATTAGTGACACAATCACTACCTCCTCTCCCAATAACTAGCTCGTCATCACCTATCCCACCTGTCGAAGAACATCCGCAGAAACAATTTGCTGATACATCTGTCCATGCGATTCGCGCACAAGAAGAATCTGTCCGTGTGACGGTTCATAAACTTGATGGATTAATGGGTGAATTGACCGAATTATTCATCGCACGGATGCACAGTGATGAATTATGGCGCAGTTTGCAAGATATTCGCCGTTTACATGCCAAATGGCAAAAAGAATGGCGGTCTGTTCGTACTGCTTATATCCGCCTTGTGCGCCGTTGGCAAGAAGGTGGCGATGAATCTAGCCCTGAGTTGACATCATTACTCCGCTTTTTGGAGTATAACCAACGCACCTTGAGCGATGCGAATCGGTTGATTTCTTTAGCGACCCAACATGCCGCCCAAGATTCGGCACGATTGGGCATGTTGAGCGACCAATTACAAGATGATATTGGCAAAATGCGTTTTGTGCCGTTTGAATCGCTCATGAGTGGTTTTCAACGGATGGTGCGCGACCTTGCGCGTGATTTGGGCAAACAAGTGGCGTTGGATAGTGTGGGTAGCGCGATAGAACTCGATAAATCGGTCTTGGATAATCTCAAAGACCCGCTTATTCACTTGCTCCGTAATGCCATCGGGCATGGTATCGAAAGCCCACAAGAACGGTTGAACGCCGATAAACCCGCCACTGGCACAATTTTATTGAGTGTTGAGCAACGCGGGAATGAGGTTATCATCCGTGTGAGCGATGATGGACGCGGGATAGATATTGCCAAAATTCGCGCAAAAGCGGTGCAATTGGGCATCATGACCGAAGCCGAAGCCAATGCCCGCAGTGATGATGATATGTTGACTTATATTTTTCACTCCGGATTTAGCACAACCGATAATGTCACCACACTCAGCGGGCGCGGGTTGGGGATGGATATTGTCTTAGACCGCATCGGCAGTTTGCGCGGACAGGTGAGTGTGAATAGCGAGGCAGGGCGGGGGACAGTTGTCACCTTGCGTGTGCCGATGTCACTTTCTCGTTTGCGCTGTATTTTATTGCGCGTAGGGTCTCAACGATTTGCATTGCCGTCAGCTATGGTTTTGCGTATGGAAAATATTTACGCAGATACCATTTTCACCGCCGAGGGGCGTGAGATGATTATGCTCAATGGGCGAGCCTTACCATACGCCACATTAGGCGGTATTTTGAATATTCCCGCCATAGACCCAGAATCGAATAAACGCCAAGTGATGATTTTGAATGCCGCAGACCGCGCTGTCGCGTTTGAGGTAGATGAACTGTATCAAGAGACCGAATTGGTACTCAAACCACTCGGCAGAGAAATCGCGGGGGCGCAATTTGTCTCTGGGGCGGCATTACTCGGCACAGGGGATGTGGTGATTGTGTTAGATGCCAACGACCTTGTGCGCCATGCAGTGGGAATGCCGATTGCCCGCCGAAAAACATCGCCACAACCAACCACTATCACACAAGAACATCGGTTGCGCGTGTTGGTTGTGGATGATTCGATAACCACGCGCACACTCGAAAAAAATATCTTAGAGACCATCGGATTTGAGGTTGTCGTGGCAATTGATGGTCAAGAAGCGTGGGAAATGTTGCCAGAATATACCTTTGATGTCATCATCACTGATGTTGAAATGCCCAAAATGAACGGGCTAGAATTATGTTCACGTATCAAAACCACACCCGAATATCAACATTTGCCTGTGATTTTGCTCACATCTCTCAGTAAACCAGAACAACGAGAGGCTGGTCTAAAAGCAGGTGCAGATGCGTATTTAATTAAATCTCAATTCGACCAAACAGAATTGTTGCAAACCATAAAGGATGTCTTGTGATGGTCAGATTCATTCGCTTTTTATCATCATCTTTGTTGTTATTTATCGCGTTAGCAATTACCACGACTGCACCCGTTATTTTGGCACAATCCACTTGCCCCACCATCATTCAAGAGGCAATTACTGTTTTAGGAAATAGTTGTGATGGTATTTCCAGAAATAATGCTTGCTATGGGAATGTGGATGTAGAGGCACAATTTAATATCGGATATGAAGAACCATTTGAACGTGCGGGCGACCTTGCCCAACTGGTGAATATGCAACGCCTCACGACATCGCCAATTGACCTTGTTGAAGAGGAATGGGGGATTGCCTTGTTGAGTATGCAAGCCAATATCCCCGATACCATCCCCGGTCAATCGGTGATATTTATGCTGTTGGGTGATTCTGAGGTCGAAAATGGTGTGCAATCAGATGGCACATTATCCAGTGAACGCATTCCAGTCACGACTCGCCGTAGTGGGAGCTTACGTGCTGAACCGAGTGCCAGCAGTCGCATTTTAACATTTATCCCCGGTAGCACGGCTGTGGATGCGACAGGTGTTAGTGAGGATGGTGGCTGGTTGCGCGTGACTTATAACGGGCAATCGGGGTGGATTATTGCGCGGATGGTGCAAACTATCCCCGAATTTGATACCCCTACCGCTTCTGAATTATATACACCCATGCAATCGTTTTATTTGCGTACAGGGATTGGCAGACCCGATTGTGTTCAAGCCCCAAATACCCTCATGATTCAGGGACCAAAAGATTTTTCGATAGATTTAACAGTCAACGGGGCAGAAATCCGTATTGGGTCTACTGTCTTTTTACGAAATATCGCCCCCGATGTGATGCAACTGATTGTCGCAGAAGGTCAAGTCACCCTCTACCCCGATACACCAGATGCGCGAATTGTCCCCACAGGCGGGTTTAGCACCATCTGTTTAGATGCCCCGCGTGATTTGGGCGTGGATGGCGAACAAAATGACCGCGCTGTGCGCGATACTTGTTTTTGGACAACACCACAACTATTCACCAATTGGGATGAATTCGAGATTTTAGATGATTTACCACCCAATTTATTGATATACGACTTTACACTCCCAGATGACCCCATCATCGTGGATAATTGCGAAATTAACCCCGATTGGACGAGTGAGTATATTGTTCAGGTGAATGATAATTTGTCGCTCATCGCACCTCGTTATAACCTCACACCAGAAGAATTGGGCTTTGGTAATTGCTTATCAAATTATGACCTCATTTATCCTGAGCAAGTCTTACAAGTGCCACCAATTGCGGTTGTGTATAATCCGCCACCAACAGAAAATCCGCCAGTAGCCACTGCTCCGCCACCGCCACCAACAACCCCATTTGTGGATTTGCAATTGGCATTGACGGTCAGCGATGCAACACCCGAAGAAAATATGCCCTTTAGCTATAACCTGAATGTCACTAATTTAGGGACACAAGATGCAACGGGTGTCGTCGTTAACATCCCATGTCCATCTCTCTCTGTGGATTGCAACTCTTTTGTTGCGGGTGTTGGGACATACGATTTTCTCAGTGGAAATTGGGTGATTGGCACAGTTACGGCAGGTGGCACAGTCTCTTTGCAATTAAATGTGTATGCACGACCGGGGGAGGCGAATGCGGGCATATTTACCATTATCGCCAATTTGATGACGGTGGTTGAGCCAGATACCAATGTCGCCAATAATACTTCGACGGCATCGGCAGATATTGATTATTACTCTGTTGCTATTCAAGTCAATGATGGTTCTCAGGCGGTTGCAAATGATGGCTTATGTACCCTCACCGAGGCGATTAATAATGCCAATGGCAATACGTTCTCTGGGACAGCACCCTTAGCGATTCACGAATGTGCAACGGGCAAAGTGGGGATGGATATGGTGCAACTGACGACTAATATCACCGCCACGCCTGCACCGGGTTATGTGAATGGTGATGGAACAAATGCTTTCCCTTTCATATCGAGTGATATAGGCATAGATGGGTTATATCATACGATTATGATGAGCGGGAGTGGTGCGCGATTTTTCCATATAGACGCGGGCGCTAATTTTACCCTCAAATCGGTCACTCTGACAGGCGCTACCTATAGTGGTACAGGCGGTGGCGCTGTTTTTAATCGGGGTTCGTTGAGCATTATTGACGGCGCACAAATCACCATGAATCAGCTCAACACCTCAATGGGTGGTGGCGCAATTTTTAGTGATGGTGTTGGGACAAGTGTCCTCATCTCGAGTGGGTCTAGCATCAACAATAATCAAATCAACGGCTCTATTGGTGGGGCTGGTATTAAAATATCTGGCGGAAGCCTGACGATTATTAATGCCGATGTGAGCAATAATAATGCCAATAATGGCGTTGGTGGCGGGATTTCGTGTACAGACTGCGTTTTGAATATTTCTGGTGGGGCAACCATCACCAATAATTCTGCTTCTGAAGGGGGCGCGATTTATTATACCAATGCTGGTGCTGGCTCATTCACCATTTCTAGTGCAGTTTTCACAGGAAATACTGCGTTGGTTGGTGTAACACCAAGAGGCGGTGCTATTTTCTTCAATGATATTGGCACAAGTAATATCACAGCCTCATTTAATGGCAATCGGGTTAGCGGTTTTGGTGGTGCCGTTTATGTTTTGGCTGGGACGGTGAACTTTAACAATACTACCTTTACACTCAACGAGAATATTGCGCCCGGCGGACAAGGTGGGGTAGGGGCAAATAATGGTGTTGTGAATTTTAATAATGTCACCTTCACCGGTAATTTAGATGCAGGGTCAACTGCAACAATCCTCGTGAATTTTGGGATTGCCACTGCCATATTCAGTAATACGAGCGATATTTCGATTGGGCATAATGGACCACAATGTGCAGGCATTGGTTTTACAAATGATGCGACCAATACAGGCGGTGATGGGTCTTGTTACCCATGAGATAGAAAGTCGTTAACAGACTATAACCTGCTACAAACGATACGAATGAGGTATTTTTAGCCTATAATGAAAGAGACAAACTTGTGACCATTATAGGTTAGAATATGCCTCATTCTGCATTGCAAACTGCATCACTATCCCTTAACCATCCCGAAACGCGCGTCCTCATTGCAGAAGATAGCGCCACCATTCGGTATCATCTGACCATGCTCATCAATGCCACACCCGGTATTAAAGTGATTGGTGAGGCAAAAAATGGTGAAGAAGCGGTGAAACTGGTGACAGAATTGCAACCCGATGTGGTCTCGATGGATATTAACATGCCATTGATGGACGGACTTGAAGCCACCCGCCGTATTATGGCGATTCACCCAACTCCCGTTGTTGTAGTGAGTGGATTGGTCGAAAAAGATGTTGAACTTTCGATGCTGGCGATTGAGGCGGGCGCATTAGCCGTTGTCGAAAAACCCCCAGACCGATTAGACCCTCTCTATGAGACCAAACAGCGTCAATTGGTTCGCACACTGCTCGCTATGGCAAATGTATCGGTGGTGAGGCGGTCTTTTCCGCGTGGTGAAGATGTCCTTAAACGAACACCCCCTACAACGATTTCGCAAACAAAATCACTTCGTCCAGAATTAATCGTCATTGGTGCTTCTGCTGGCGGTCCTAGCGCCCTGAATCATTTACTTGGGCAACTCCCAGCCGATTTATCTGTCCCTGTCGTGATTGTTCAACACATGCCCCCCGAATTTATGAATGGGTTATCACGCTGGTTAGGAAAAAACTCGCGCTTGCGTGTCACGGTTGCATTGGATAATCTACCCCTACATGCTGGCACCGTTTATTTGGCACCGGGGTCTGCACATTTGACGATTGGACGCACACAAGGCGGATTGGTCGCACGGTTACAACATGAGCAAGGCGAGTATCGGCATCAGCCATCGGTAGATGTATTATTTCATTCTGTGGCGCAAGTTTGTGGAGCGCGGGCAATTGGTGTTATCCTCACAGGGATGGGTGATGATGGTGCAAATGGCTTGCTGGCATTGCGAAATGCAGGGGCGCGGACATTTGCCCAAGACCGCAAAAGCGCGACGGTCTTTGGGATGCCGGGCGCGGCATTGGCTTGCGGCGCAGTCGAAAAAGAGATTACACTGGCAGAATTACCCAGTGCAATCATGAATGTGTTATCTTGATAGCCGATTGATGTCGGTTTTGTAAGCAATTATCACGAAATTATCTAAGTAAGAAGGGTTTCCTATGGCATTAGAGGTACTTTTAGTAGAAGATAGTAAGACCCAAGCCGCA
>CALDGT010000994.1 GCA_937942935.1 uncultured Chloroflexota bacterium
TTTTTTTTCTATTACATTGGTTTATGCGGGGGGGGTAGAAGACACGCTGTATGAAATTGTAGAAATAACAGAATATCCATTTTTCGATGCAAAATGGGAATAACTTTAAGTGCGAATTTGATAAAAATGTGTCACAATGATGTTATATATGGGCGCTACATGAGGGACAATGCTAGATGGTTAAAGTACAAAACACAGATATTTACATCTTAGTCGTAGATGATACTCAAACCAACCGCGAAGTGATGGCGCGGATTTTGGCACGGAAAAAATATCAAAATAAATTGGTCGCCAGTGGCGCAGAAGCACTCGCCGCTGTTGCCGAGCGCCTTCCAGACCTCATTTTATTGGATATTAGTATGCCCGGTATGAACGGGTATGAAGTTTGTGAACACCTAAAAGCCGATGAGCGCACCCGCCATATCCCTGTTATGTTCATCAGCGCCCACGACGAAACCGAAGATAAATTGCGTGCCTTTCATGTCGGTGGGGTAGATTACATCACCAAACCATTCAAAATAGAAGAAGTGTTGGCGCGTGTCGAGACACAAGTTATCCTTGCCACACAACGCAAATCTATTGTCGAATTGAGCGACCTCAAAGACCAGTTATTGCGGACAGTATCGCATGACCTCAAAAACCCGTTGCATGTGATTATGGGATATGCCTCGTTATTGATGGATGGTAACTATGCGACCTCTGCCAATGAAGTCAATAATATGTCTAAAGCCATTTTTAATAGCGCCGAGCGGATGTATACCCTTGTGACCAATTTATTAGAATTGAGTCATCTCGAAGATGGTGGCGGATTACAAATGATGCCACTCTCACTATGTCAATTATGTGCCGATATGATGCCAGAATTTGAAGTGACTGCCCAAGCCAAAGGACAACAATTAACCCTCAACATGCCAGAGACAGATGTCATGGTCAATGGTGATACCATGCGATTAGGACAGGTGATGAGCAATTTGGTCTCTAATGCGATTAAATATACGCCCCAAAATGGGCATGTCTCGGTGACAATCAATAATGAAGGTGACAAAGTGCGCGTATGTGTTGAAGATAACGGGCTAGGTATTCCTCCCGATGCGTTGTCGCGCTTATTCGATAAATTTTATCGGGTGAATACATTAGAACATCGTTCTGTAGAAGGGACTGGCTTAGGGCTTTCGATTGTTAAAGCCATTATAGAACAGCATAATGGCGAAATTTGGGTTGAGAGCGAATTGAATCAAGGTAGTAAATTTATATTTTTGCTCCCTGCATTGTCGCAAGCATAATAAAGAACAGATTGAAGATGAGCGATAAACGAACCAAACAAGATTTATTAAGTGAGATTGAACGACTCAAAGCGCGGGTGACGACTTTAGAATCTGTTTGGCAAAAACCGGCTGATATGACCATGTTTGAAAATGATGAGGTGCGTTTTGGTCAGTTGCTCGAAACGTTGCCCATCACTATTTTTATTTATCAAGATAAACGAGTGGTTTATCTGAATTCTGCGGGGCGAAAATTGGGTGGCTATGACTTAACATCCATCATTGATGATGGATTTTGGCATGTGGTTCACCCAGACTCGTTAAATCCGTTGCAAGAAGCCTTTCGTAAGGCGAATCGGCTAGAGAATTTTCAGACACGCCTAGAAGTTAAAGCGTATGATGCAGAAAGACAGATTGTTGTGTTAGATGTGATGCTGATGAGCATTTCATATAATAATCAGCCTGCACTTTTGGGGGCAGTTTTGGATGTGACAGAACATTTGCAGGCACACGAACAACGATTGGCATTAGATACCGAGAAAGAACGTGTTAGGGTATTGACCGATTTTGTACGTGATGTTAGCCACGATTTTCGCACCCCACTTTCAACAATCAACACGAGTATTTATCTGTTAGGGCGTATAGATGACCCTATCAAGCGAGAACAACAACTGAATGTTTTACGCGAGCAAGTACGGCATTTAGATAAATTAGTAGATGCGTTGCTCACGATGTCGCGCTTAGATAGTGGTCTAGTCGCTACATTTAGGGCATTTGATTTGAATTTGGTTATCATTGAGGCGATTCAAAGTGTTGCTACACATTCCAGAGAAAAACGACATACTATCTTAACCGATTTGCAAGATGATTTGCCTCATATCGAAGGTGATATTCATGAAATTCATCGCGCCATGCGCGAATTGATGTTGAATGCGGTTCAATACACCCCCCAAGATGGCGAAATTTCTGTCCATACGAAACATTCTGGTGATGAGGTCGTTATCTCTATTACTGATAATGGGTATGGCATTTCTCAAGATGACTTGCCTCATATTTTTGACCGTTTCTTTCGTGCAGACCAAGCGCGTGCAATTGGTGGGGTTGGGCTAGGGTTATCTATTGTTCGTAAAGTTGTGGAACATCATCACGGACAGATTGATGTTCATACAGAACTTCAACATGGCACAACTTTCACCATTCATCTGCCTATTTATCAATCGAATTAGGAGTCTTGTTTATGCAGAGTGCCTCATCACAACCCAAGCAACCCACTCAAATTTCATTCATCACGGTGGCAATGGTTGTCCTCGTGGTA
>CALDGT010000995.1 GCA_937942935.1 uncultured Chloroflexota bacterium
CGCCAAACGGCTTAATGCTTACCCCATCCGCTTGTTTTGGCGCAGATGAGAGGGTCATTCCTTCACGGGGGAGCGACTCGCCGTCAAACCAACCCCCCGTCAGGATGGCGGATAAGGCGGTGTCGCTTATGAGTGTGCTTATGAGGTCAGATTGAAATGTCATACTCTGAACACCTCACGGAGCATCCGTTGAATATCTGGCGCATGTTGTTGCAGGGTCGGGTAGATGATGGCGAATCTGCCCGCAAATCCCGTTTCCAAATTAACCCCATATTCCACCCCATGCGAGAGGAATAATTCCACCACCTCTTTAGCAAGTTGTTGGCTACTCGGATACCCTGCTGGTGCATCTGTCCCGATGTATGCCCGTAGCGACTGTCTCGCATTAGCGGTTCTGTCTGTCCACGGTGCATTTTCTTTGGCGGATGATTCCAGAATCGGCGCAAAATATTCTGCTATTTTGGTGAGGGCTTCCTGCACCTTCCCGACATAGGCGAGTAACTTAGCATCCATTTGAGGGAGTCCACTCCATTCGATTTTATTGCCAGTCGGACGACTCATTTCCCCGCCTCCGCGTTAGCTTGAATTTCACCAGTAGTTGACATGACGAACACCACTTTGAATATCTGCCCGTCATACGCGAATAAATCCCCATACTGAAGATTGGTATCTGTGATACTTGGGTGATTCTTCACCCCAAACACGACCACATCGCGCACCGCGCTCATGCCATTTGCCTCACCTGTCACCACCCGTTCCGATTCGCTGTATTCGATGCGAACCGTCTGTGCGGGGAGTGCCGTCCCGTTCCGATTCACGGTGATAGACGTGGGTTTATCACTTATCCGTTTCCACGCATCCACCGCCCGTTGGGTCGTATTTGGCGCAGTATTTCCACTTGCTAACCATGCGTTGATGTCAACCATTTGGCACATCTCGCTTTCGTGGGGGATGATTGCGAATCCCACCCCATTGCACAGGCGGACGGGTGGCTTGGGTCAATAGCGTGGTGAGTTCCTTCTCGAATTTCGCCTCCAAAACACGCATATTGGCGAGCAGTTGCGACCCCTTCTCTTCAGACTGGTTTTGCTTATAGTCAACCCTTTTGCTGGCTTGTACCATCATCTCACGCCACGCTTGCAACCGAACAACGGCGAATAGTATCCCCCTGTTATCCACATGCGCGGGATACAATGCTTCCGCTTCCGCCCACATCGCGTTAATATCTGCATCTGGGAGCGCGGTGGCATCTGTCGCTAGTTGCCTACGCAGGCTGGCGATTTCGGTTGGGGTTGCACCCATAACGCACCTCCAATACAGCTTTCCAAATGGCGAAAACACGGTCAGCAAATACATCCCATGTTTGTGACCACAGATAACTGGCACTGCTCACGCGGAACGATTCATACTGCGGATACTGATTCACGACATGGGTCATGAGGTTAGCAAGCGCATCCACATCAGGTCGCGCCCATTCGCCCAATTTCCCATACCACTTTTCTTCACCGAGCCATGCCGTTTCCATCGTGGCAGGAATCGGGATACCCCAATGAGGCAACCCCTCTGCTGTCCCACCCCAATCTGTGGCAAGGGCTAATCCGCCTGTGGCGACAAACTCACGCGGAGGCATTCCATGTCCTTCAGCGTGTGTCGGAAATGCCATCACATGCGCTTTTGTGTATAACTCCGCCAGTTCCGCATTGGTCATATCACCTGTGATGACTTGGATATTCGGGTTTGTGATACCAAACGGCAACGGATTTCGTGCCTTGATGATGAGACGATAATTCATATCATCCCCAAACGCCCGTACAAATGCGGTGCAGGCTTCCATCCATCCCTTGCGCCGTCCTCTATCCC
>CALDGT010000996.1 GCA_937942935.1 uncultured Chloroflexota bacterium
AAATCACATAAAATTCTTCTGGGAGCAGGCTTTGAGATGCAGTTTGCAAGGTGCTATCGCTATAAAGGGTGGTTTGTTCTGTCGGGAGAAAAAAGCACACTGTCGGGAAATCTGTGAGTGGTTTTTCATCGCGCTCAACTTCATCACAATTACCGTTCAATTGTCCCAGATTCAACTCTACCCATCCGCCATAATTGCCACGAATTTTGACAAATACATGTGTCTCGCGGATTTTGGTCACTTCTAGCTGTTGGCTATCTGCCAATTCATCTACCTCTAGCATTTCTGCCGAAACGGGTGCGCTATAAATAGAGATAGTGCGCGGGGTTGTGTTGGTGAACTGGCAAGCAAGAACAGGGACAAATGTCTCTTGAAAGGGGTCTGCTGGGGCAAATGCCCGTCCTAATGAACTCATGAGGATGACGATAATCACCCCAAAAATAACGATTAAAAACGCAATGACAGTCCTTGTAAATCCAAATGCCATATTTATTTACACTCTCTCACTAATAAACAAACCTGTTGCATCAAAAACAGCATCGCAATCCACATCTTGCGTGAGGATATGCCCACTCTTTTGAAATCGGATGACCGTTTTGTCTTCACTACCAATATTGGCTTCTAAATAATCTAAATTGTGAATCGGCACTGTTTTATCTCCTGCCGAATACATTAATAGGGCAGGAATTTGGATGAGTGGCAACCGACCCCGAACCACTTGCATCAACTCATATAATTCTGCGACACCACGAGTCGCCCATTTTTGATAACGTAACCGCCCCACCGCAGGAAATCCACGCCGATGTTGTTCCATGAGGAGGCGTTGCGGGAAATCTGTGGTATCTGGTGTTTCATAACTTGGCATGACAAACTGCAAATATTTGGCATACGGCAATGACTTGCTGGGAATATCTAACGGGGCGGCAATCACAATAATGCCATCCAAATCAAAATTCGCGCCCATCAATAATGTGATAAGCCCACCCATCGAAAGCCCTGCCACAAATATCTTTTTGCATTGTGCGCGTAAAATATGATACCCGTCAAGCGCCCCCAAATACCAATCTTCCCAACGGGCGCGGTGCATGTGTTTGTACCCCACCGCATGACCAACATGCCGCGCACCATAGACGGTATAACCATACCGATTGTTCAAATATGCGCCAAGCCAGCGCATTTCATCGGGCGAAGCCGTGATACCATGCAAACACAACACCCCAACATCATTACCACGATGAAAAAAGGGTTCTCCGCCTTGTTGAATAGATGGGGGAAGCACCGAGACCATAAATAATTATCCTTCTCATTTAACATGCCAGATTTTCTGCCATGCGCTATACTACACCTTAGCGATGGATTTTGTAGGATTTATTTTATCATGTTAAAAATTATCTTTCGACTGCTTTTCATCCTTTTATTAGGCATCACTTTAGGAGTATCTGCTCAGGGTGATGGTTTTGATTTGCCCACAGACCTGTATATCTTGTTGAATGAAGGGATGGTACAACGCTATGGGTTAGGTGCAGAAGGCGCAACCACTGTCACGCCAGAAGGCGATTTTGTAATCGATTTCGCGGTTGCCCCAGACGGCAATTGGATTGCATATCGCACAGAAAAGGGCATCACCCTCGCCGACATGAATAATCCCAATCAGATAAAAGTGTTACTCGAAACAGTCACTACTGCCGATTTTCCCCCACTCCGACAAGGTGGGCAGACAATGACTTGGAGTGCAGATGGTTCTCAATTAGCCTATACCACCCTATCAGGTGTGCGTGTCGCATTCAATTTGGGGACAAATAATGTCATTTTTACCAATATTCTCACCTCATCTGCCCGTCATATCGCATGGTCGCCTAATGGGACATATTTGGCAATTGAAGTCGAAAACAACATCTGGTGGATTTATCAACATATCAATAACGAGATGATTTTGGCGGGCGCATTACCCTCATCGTATGGTACGGCATGGTATGACGATAGCAAACTCATTTTTGCCCCCCAAGAAGGCGGATTATTGGTTCTCGATTTGGGAAATTTGAATGAGCAATATGCCTTGCGTACTGATGGGCAACGCTACTTTTTACCCACTATTCGCGCCGATGGTAGCCTGATTGCTTTTGCCTCTGGTGAAGATACCCCAGAAGAAACTGCTGTCTGGACGCGCATGAGCCTTGCAAACAATATCGCCTCTATAGATGAATTTGCTAATACTCCCACCGATATTCGCGGTGCGATGTGGGGTGTTGGTGGAGAATTGCTCATCGCCCTGCGCGATAATCAGATGATTTTACTCGTACCAAATATGAATGTCGTTTTGCCCTTACCCGTTGGGGAAGTGGTCGCGTATGGATGGGGCGCAAAACGTCCACCATCGGCGCGGGGTGTGGTGATGAGCCAAAAGGCATTTTTCCGCGCTCCCGATATTTTTGGTGTGTTACAAGTATGGGAACTGCCCAATGATGGCACGCCACCAGAACCGATGACATCTGGTGAAGGCGATGTGACCACTTATACCATCAATCCAAATGGAACAATATTGATTTATGCCCAACAAAATCGGCTGTGGCGCTTGCCTATCCCCATCCCAGAAGAAGGGGCAGAACCAATAGAAATTGCTAGTCGGTTAGGAGAAAACCCACACGATTTAACTTTCTCGCCAGATGAGTCGCAATTATTTTTCACCACAGAAGGCGAATCGGGTGGCTTATGGGCGGTGGATAGCATGGGTGAATCTGCGCCTAAGTTAATTTTGCAAAATGAAGCCGATACAACTTATCGTCATATTCAATTCGCGCCCAATGTGAATGCGTTGATGGTGGGAATTGTGCATCCAGAACGCCCCACCCGTTATATTTTTTATGACCCTGTTGCAGAAGCGACGCTAGAATTAGGGACTTATGCCGTGGCGGGATGGTTGCCAGATGGACAGGTAATGGGATACATTAGCCAAAGTACCAATTTATCGAGTGTCATCAGCCAATTACAAGTATTGAATTTATCCCAAGACCCGATTTTGCCCATCACTGTATGGAATGCAGACCAAACACGCTTACTCGACTTCCAACCGATAAGTGCAGACCGTTGGTTGATGATAACTGCCAATTTTGTGCCTTATGGCACAGAAAAAGGTGTGCTTTTAGAATATGCAGATGGCATATTTTCGATTAAAGTAGATTTAGGTGCATTAATAAATCCAATACTCTCGCCCGATGGATTATTCATCGCATGGCTCACCCGTCCGAATGGATTGTTAATTGTTTATGACATCACCACAGGCGAGCGCACACTCTTACAAACACCAAATGGGATTCAAGATTTTCGTTGGATAGGGGGGGATGGCAAAAAATTTAATGAACTCTAATCGAATATGTGTAACATACTCATAACTATTTTATAGACTGTTGATTGAAAAGTTGAGGTTAATATATGTCTGGTGAACGCATACTCGTCATTGAAGACGAAGCAAGAATTGCACAATTCATTGAACGTGGCTTGATTTATGAAGGGTATCGGGTGAATGTCGCTCGTGATGGTCAATCTGGCTTAACCATTGCCCGTGATAATCCCCCAGATTTGGTCATTTTAGATTGGATGCTCCCCGGATTAGATGGATTAGAAGTTTGCAAGCGTCTCCGCGCCGCCAGCGATGTCCCGATTTTGATGCTCACCGCCAAAGATGACATCAATGACCGTGTGACCGGTTTAGATGCAGGTGCAGACGATTATTTGGTCAAACCATTTTCTGTGGATGAATTGATGGCGCGGGTACGGGCATTATTCCGCCGTGTCACCCCCACTTCTCGCCCAGAAGTGTTACGTTTTGCCGATTTAACCCTCGACACAGGTACACATCGGGCGCATCGTGGTGACAGAGCCATCGATTTGACCGCAAAAGAATATGAATTACTCGAATTATTCATGCGAAATCCACGCCAAGTCTTGACCCGCGATGTCATTTTTGACCGTGTGTGGGGATACGATTTTGGTGGCGAAAGCAATATTATAGAGGTTTATGTGCGTTACTTGCGCCAAAAAACCGAAGAAGTAGAAAATGAAAGTCGCCTTATCCACACAGTTCGTGGTGTAGGATATGTTTTGCGCGAAGAATAAAACACTAGGCTAGCGAGCATGACCATTCGGCAACGATTAACACTGTATTATGCGGCATTGCTTACAATTATCATCATCTTGTTCGGCGCAATCACCTATGCGGTGATGCGCTGGACGATGATAGGCACAATTGATAGCACCCTAAATGATACAGCTTCTTTAATTACGACCAATAGTCGTTTATTGCCCGTCCCCGGTTTTGGTGCGCCATCGCGCATTGAAATTGAATTGGCATCGCTCGACTTATTTCGTGCGTCTGGGGTCTATGTTCAAGCATGGGAGATGGTTGATGATGAACCTGTATTCAAAGAATCGTCTCTTAATGCACATAGCTTAGGCACAACCGCATTAGACTCACGCATGTTGGGAAATACACAAGAATCATTTAGCAATGTCAACATTAATAATGTTGCATTACGTGTCCTCACTGTCCCGATTATTCAAAGCAGTAATGGGCGGTTGGTCGGAAATATTCAAGTTGCCACAGAACTCGAAACCGTAAATCGTGCGTCCAAACAATTATTGATTGTGGTAATCGCAAGTTGTATATTTGCTACTATAGGGGCGATGATGCTAAGTTTGTGGTTTTCGCATCGCGCATTAGAACCTATTGAACAAATTACTCAAGCCGCCGCCAATATTGCAGGCACAAATGACCTTAGCACACGTTTACGTTGGAAAGGTCCCGCCGATGA
>CALDGT010000997.1 GCA_937942935.1 uncultured Chloroflexota bacterium
ACCCCCACCGCCGCCGATAAGGGTATTTTCTGGGTTCCCGGTTTAGCCGAATTTTTGGGTGTGGATAAATATGGCGATGTGGTCAATGAAGTCGTGCAAGCACAACTCGATGACGCACAAGGTCCGCCAAATTGCCCGGGCTGGGAAGAAGCCGCCACAGAAGTTCAACGCCTTATCGAAAGTGTCATCTATGAAGAAGCCGATGTACAAGATGCCCTCGATGAAGCCGCCGATATTATGGACGAATATTTAGACCTTTAGATAGGTTGGTTAGGGCTGATGGTCAACACATCAGCCCTCATGATAGATATGTCGAATGATGCGGGGGGACATACTTCGCTAGTCCCCCCCTACAATCTAAATAAATCCCTACAGCCCAAATAGATTTGTAGGGTGGCACTAGGCGATAGCCGTATGTGCCACCGTGACCAATCATATATCTACACCATCATCATATACAGAAAGGACAAACCCATGACCACCATCACTAGCCCGCCTGTGGATGTGGCGGAAAACCCCAAACTGAGTTTATCATCCACCGCCATCCCTAACTTCAAACGTAAACCCTTATGGCAACGGATTTGGTTGGCGCGGAAATCGTATTTGCTCATTTTGCCATTTTTTATCTTATTTTTTGTTTTTGTGATGCTTCCCGTGGGCATGTCTGGTTATTTAAGCCTACACGACTATCGCGGCACCCCAACCAAACCGCCCGAATCGGTGGGATTTGATAATTTTGTCGAATTATTAAGCCTGACCATTGTCCAGCAACCCCGCGCCACCGATGAAGACACGGGCGAATATTTATATGAATGTGGCAAAGATGATGATATTTTAGAATCTGCTATCATTGAATACACATCACAAGGGGTTACGTGTGAACCTCAATATGTCCGTATGCGCGAAATTTTGGGCAAAAACGAGCAAATTGATAAAAGTTATAAAGATATTGCCGTCATTCAATTCGATGAAAACACGCGCTATGTGGTTGGCGCGACCGATGCGCGTTTTTGGAAAGCCATCACGAACACCTTTACCTATGTGGCGTGGGTTGTGCCGTTAGGCGTGTTTTTTGGGTTATCGTTGGCGCTCATTTTACAAAAAAATACCCTCATCAACCTCATATTCCGCACCCTGTTCTTTTTGCCATCGGTCACATCTACGATTGCTGTTTCGGTGGTATGGCGTTGGATATTTAACAGTGAAAATTATGGGCTGATAAATGGTTATTTAGATAATAATATCACCTTTCTTGCAGACCCCAGTTGGACAATGCCTATTTTAGTCTTGATGGCGGTATGGGGTGGCATGGGATACACCATGATTCTGTTTTTGGCAGGGTTACAAGCCATCCCACAATCGTTATACGAAGCCGCCCAAATTGATGGGGCAACACCCCTCAAGAGTTTGATGTATATCACCATCCCGTTATTGCGTCCAACCCTGCTCTATGTGGTTGTGACGGGGATGATTACCTCATTTCAGGTGTTCGATTCGGTGTATGTGGTGTTCCGCAGTGTCGAGAATATCGGCGGGGTGTTGGATTCTGGCTTAACGGTTGTGCCATACCTGTTCGATACTGGTTTTGGCGATAATATCCAAATGGGCGATGCGTCTGCGGTTGCATGGGTGCTATTTGGGATTATTTTTGTCCTCACCTTGTTTAATTTACGCATCGGTCGCGCCAATGTTGCCGATTAGGAGGCATTATCATGTCTAAATCTGTTCGTTATGCCTTTTATATCCCTGTCATCATTTTGGCGTGCTTCATGGCGTTGCCTTATTACTGGATGGTCACAGGCGCGTTTAAGTCTGTGCCAGAACTCTCTAAAACACCACCGAGTTTTACGGTGGATGAGCCAAGCCTGAACAATTTTTATGACCCACTAGGTGGCACAAACACACCCGGTCATATAGAGGGGTTATTTCAACGGTTCAAAGATACCCCCGGTGGCTTTATGCGCTATTATCTGAATAGCATGGTGGTCTCTGGGAGCATCACCTTTGGCGCACTCATCCTCGCGTCATTGGTGGCGTATGTCCTCGCCAAGCATAACTTCCCCGGACGACAATTTTTCTTTTTGCTATTTATCTCGTCTATGATGATTCCATGGCAGGTCATGCTCATACCCGGTTATCTCATCGTCAATCGGCTAGAGATGAGTACCTTTGCGTCGCTCATTATCCCCGCCTTGCCAAAAGCCTATATTGTGTTCTTTTTGCGTCAATATATGCTCTCGCTTCCCGATGAATTGATAGATTCGGCGCGGATTGATGGCGCAGGAGAAATTCGGATATGGCGCTCGGTGGTGTTGCCATTGGTCACGCCTGCATTGGTGGCGATGGGCATTTTCTTATTCTTGGCGGAGTGGAATAACTTTGTGTGGCCCCTCATCGTGATTCAAGAAGCAGAAAACCGCACACTGCCACTGGCACTTTCGCTCCTCAATTCGTCTCTGACGGGCGCGATTAATCAGGGTGTGTTGATGGCGGGCGCGTTGCTCATCTCATTGCCCACACTCATCATATTTATGATATTCCAACGCCAATTTGTGCAGGGCATTGCGTTGACAGGGATGAAGGGATAGGGTGGCGTTCACCAAAATGATGAAATATTGCGGTGGGACATACGGGCGCACGCGCCCTAGTACCCACCCTAC
>CALDGT010000998.1 GCA_937942935.1 uncultured Chloroflexota bacterium
AGCTGTTTGGGCACGTGGCCGGCGCATTTACCGGGGCCAACCGCGCCCGGGCTGACGGTACTCCCCGCGATGGGGTTGCCCAGTGGGTCACGCACACGCCCGCGCCCATAACCGCCGTTGGTGAAGGTGCTTTGTGGATATTCACAGCCTGTCCCGCTTGGGTTGGCATTAATCGTCGCCTCGCCAGAATCGGGATTCACGCGCAATTTGCAAATATTCACCGCCGTTAGGTCGTTGAAGGTGATAGAATTCAGGTCGTCCTTGAGTTCTTCAATATTCCAACGGGGGTCATGCGTGCCTTGAATATACCCGTTTGAGCCGTTATCGGCGAGGATGAGTCCGTAGCGTTTCATACCTGTGGCGATAATTTGCCCTGCGAGCGACATGCCTGCGGTTGGATAATCGGCGCGGAGCAAAAAGATTTGTCCCATCGGCGGGCGGTTGCTACAGCCAGAACTGCCTGCGCCGTGTCGGGCGGGCCACGTATAGGCTTGTGCGGTACACGACAAGGTAAAGCGCACCGCGTGGCGCATTTCGCCTTCTAAAATATCTTGATAGCGGGGCAAAAATGGCAAAATGGGCAATCCCGCCGCATCGCCCGTTGTCCAACCGAGTGGGCGCAACCAATTGCTCATCAGGTCAAAGACCGCGCCAGAACCGGCTGTCCAGCTATTATCCCCATTTTTAGATGATGCCCACAATTCATATAAAAAGCAGTCTTCGTCATCCACCACCAGCATGTGCCTATCGCCACCTGTGACGGTGGGACCGCCTTCGCGCAGGGCGGTGGGCGGAATTGGCATGGGACCGGGGTCGCTGTCGTTGCCGTATTGGTCATAAATAATTGGCACATCGGCTTGGCTGGCTGTCACCACATTATAGGGCATCCCGATAGGTTGGTCGGATGCGGGGGGCCACACCACCTCGCCAAAATCGACCCACAAATCGGTTGTCCCGCCGATGGCGCTACGCCATGTGGCATTGCGACTATCGATGCTGATATGCCCCGCCGCCAACAAAGTATCGAGACGGGTATTAAAAATATGACTAGCAGGAAAAATATCACAATTGATATTGGGGAGGTTGGTTTGGGCATGAGTTGGGGATGGGTTCATGCTGAGGATGGCTAAAAGTATCAGGACAGAAAAAATATATTTCATAGATGAAATCCTTTCATAATAAGTCCACTTTAACTATATCGGAAAATGGTAAAAGGATTTGTCTATGTTTGATAATAATCTGTAATGCTTTTGCACAGATGGGGCATAAAACGAACCACCCCACACTGAGGGGACAATGTGGGGTGGCTGAGCATTGGCATTTACAATAACTATCCAAAAGGATACCAAACCCATGTCTGGGTGGCATCGGTCAGGTGGCTCAATTTTACCTAGCCAGATGGCTAGGTAGAGTGGCTATCATAAATCTCAAACCTTTCTGCCTATTTAGATATGGTACAATGAAGAGTAAGGAATATCGGAATAGAGGCAATGATACCATGACGCCAGAAGAAATTTCTCAAATTCGCTATCGCCAAATTGTAGAAGACCAAACTGAATTGGTTTGTCGGTATAGCACCGATTATCATATTACGTTTGCCAATCATGCGTATTGCCAAGCCTATGGTGCTACCCCAGAAGAAATTGTTGGGCGAGAATTTTTTAGCAAAATTCCAGAAGAAGAACATCAGATGGTGCGCGATTATATCGCCTCATTGACCAAAGAAAACCCCGTCTCTGTGACAACACATCGCACCATCTTAGCCGATGGGCGCATCCGTTGGGTCGAATGGAAAGACCGCGCCATACTCGATGACGATGGCAATATCATCGAATATCAAGGAGTAGGACGCGATATTACCGAGCAAAAATTGGCAGAAGATGCCTTGCGTGCCAGCGAAAAAGTGTATCGGCAGATGTTTGAGTTACACGGTGTCCCAAAATTATTGGTAGACCCCGCCACAGGCGCGATTATAGATGCCAACCCCGCCGCTTGTCATTATTATGGGTATGACCTCGTGACCATGCGGATGCTCAAAATTTGGGATATTAACCAACTGACCAAAGAGCAAATTTATGAGAAGATGAGTCATGCGACAGGGTCTCAGACATTATCATTTGAATTTGTCCATAAATTGGCAAATGGCGAATTGCGCGATGTGCAAGTTTTTTCGGGTCCAATCGAAGTCGAGGGCAAGCGCCTTTTGTATTCGATTATCACCGACATCACCGAAAAAAACCGCGCCAAACGTGCGCTTGAAGAAGTCAATCATCTTTTGGAACAACGGGTGCAAGAGCGCACCGCCGCCTTGCAGAGTTTGTCTTATCGGTTAGAATTGGCGACCAAAGCCGCGGGCATCGGCATTTGGGATTTGGATATTGTGGCGAATCGTGTCACATGGGATGACCGCATGTACGAGATTTATGGCGTCCCAAAAGGCACGCCCGATTTGTTGAATGTGTGGGCAAATACCATCCATCCAGAAGATAGAGCGCGGGTTTTGGGAGAATCGCAACGCACATTACAAGAAATTCGCTATTCTTATGACATTGAATTTCGGATAATGTACCCAAATGGGGCTATCGCTTATATCAAAGATATGGCGATTATCTTGCGCGACGAACACGATAAACCCTACCGCGCGGTGGGCGTGAATATAGACATCACCGAATCGAAATTTGCACAAGAAACCTTGCGGATGGCGCTCGAAAAAGAGAAAGAACTGGGCGACCTCAAGACCAATTTCATGACGATGGCATCGCATGAATTTCGTACCCCTCTGGCGACCATTTTGGCGGGCGCAGACATCCTCTCGCGGTATCGGTCAAAATTGAGCGAAGCCCAAATAGATGAACGACTCGACAAAATTCGCCAACAAGTGATGCACATCAAAGATATGCTCGAAAATGTGTTACAAGTTGTGCAGGTGCAAAGTGGGCGGGTCGAATTTTTGCCCACCAAGACCAATTTGTGTACATTTTGTAAAGAGGTGGTAGACGAGTTTGAGGTTCAGCCGAATTATCGGGGCAAAATCAAATATACCTATCCAACCCCACCGATTATGTTCACCTTCGATATTCATCTGATGCACCACATCATCACCAATTTGCTGTCGAATGCGCTCCGCTATTCGCTAACCGACGCTTCTGTGTCTTTAGAACTGACACAAACGACCAAATCGGTCATCATCCGTGTCAAAGATTCAGGCATGGGCATTCCATCAGATGATATGCGCTATTTATTTGAGCCATTTCATCGGGGGAGCAATGTGAGCAATATCACAGGGACGGGCTTGGGGTTGAGCATTGTTAAACAAGCGGTAGACTTGCATAACGGGACGATTTCGGTCGAGAGTGTATTGGGTGAAGGCTCGTGTTTTGTGGTGGAATTGCCAAAAATGACT
>CALDGT010000999.1 GCA_937942935.1 uncultured Chloroflexota bacterium
ATCTTTTGGACATCCTTCAAGCGGGATGATTAAAACAGTCCCCACACGCAACAACCGCGCATCATCTTCGGTTAGGTTGTTGACCGCCATAATATCTAAAAAGCTCACCCCATACGTCACCGCCAAAGATGATGGAAATTCGCCTTCGACCAAAGTATGACGGACGCATCCTTCTGGCAAGGGTGCATCGGTGCTAATTGCGCCCTGTGATGTGACAAAAGTCGGGTCTATCGTTGGGGCGGGCGGGAGCGCCACTTGGGTATCATCTCGTGCTTCTGTTGGGATATTTGCAATTTCGCCACTGCCTTCTGGTGTGGCGGTAACAATAATGTACTGTACCAATGGTGTGGCATTTGGGTCTTGTGTAGCAGTATGTACCACGACAAATGTCACCAACCGACTCCCACCAGAGGATTGTTGCCCAACGGTAATCGGCGTGCCTTGCTCATTGACGGCTGTGCCTAAGTCATTTAATACATACGTCTGCTGATTTGCCCCCCTATTGCCCCATACCAAAATCACACCCAAGCCCACCGCCGCCGAGATAATCATATTCAAGATAATAATCGGGATTAATCCGCGTCTGTTCATACTGTTTATATCCTCACTTCTGGCAACACATCATAGCGATATGAGCCATCAATATCCAAGACAAAATCTGCACCAAACGCCCCCGCAGGGGTTAATGCCCCCGCAAACTTCCCAGATAACACACGTTCAACTGCCAATATAGCCGATAATGCGGTGAACCGATACCCCTCGACACATTCTAACCACGCCTCAGACAAATAATTATCTTCTGTTTGGGCGCGGGCATACACATAAGTTTTGCCCGTCATGCGCGTATTTTCTGTGGGTCCAGAAATAAATCGGTCTATTTGTTGACTCATCCATCCGCGCAACGGGTCTATTTTCAGCATCCACTGAAGCGGATAGCCCATCACCTGTAACGCCATAATTTGATTTTGTGGGGCAACCATATAGGCGGTGATATTGGGGATGCCTGTTGTGCGATACGCTGTAGACACATCCCCCCACGGGATGGCAATCGCACTAAACTCACCATGAGGCATAGTGACCTTCCGCGTGAGTTTGCCGATTTCAATGGGTTGTAATTTGCCATTACGTCGAATTCGCCCACCAGAAGGCAACATCTCGATAAAACTTTTGAGCGTACCTGCGCTAATCCCAAAATCGTCTTGTGTGATATTGAGTGCCGATATGACCACTTCTAATTGTGTCGCATCTGGACATTGTGCCGACACATATTTACACAAACAATCGCTAGGGACAATATCGAACCCAACACCGGGCAAAATAACGATTCCTGCATTTTTTGCTTGCTCATCGAGGACAAATAATGATTCATATACACTAATTTCGCCCGTAATATCCAAATAATGAGCGCCCACTTCTAAACAAGCTGTCACCATCGGTTTAGCAGTATAAACAAAGGGACCCGCCACATGCAAAACCAAACTCACATCATGCTGGCGCAAATGTTTGGCAATGATGTTGGGATTATCTAAATCGAACACAGCATAATCTAAGCCGTATTCATCGGCGAGTGCCTTCAGTTTGATACCAGAACGCCCTGCAATTATCGGATTATATCCGCGTATGACCGCTTCTTCGACCAGTAGCCGTCCTGTATAACCCGTTGCACCATAAATCATCCATGTGGACATGATATTTTCCCTTTTTTTGCATCATTGCAAATTATAACAAATATTGCCTCAAATTACTTGTCATCTCCAAAGAGTTTGAGCCACTCCTCGACTTCGGCATCAGATAAATTGACATGGATTGCCTCGCCAGCATCAGGACGGATGGGGACAGGGCGTTCTAGGATACGCGCAAATTCAGATGATTTGAGGGTTTGCATCCCCTGACGCTTGGCAATATCTAATACCCCATTATCAGATGACACCACCGTCCAATTTTTGGGATTTTTCTCTTTATAAATGCGGTCAATAATCACTTTATCGGCGCTAGACATGTGGCTGGCAAAAACGACTCGCACTGTCTTCGTAGACATACGAGATGTTCCACCCGGTAAACCCGCATCAAATACAACCACACATTGGCGACGTGTTCGCGCAGACCACCCGATGAGCCGTTGAACCAATTTTGCTTCGTCATCGGGGTCATCTAATGCCAAATCTGGCAATTGACCAATTAAATTATGCCCGTCTATGAGATATGACATATTTCACCTCGTTATGAATGGGCATAAAAAGCGTCATGCCCCTAAAACCCCACCATTACTGATTAATTGTGACTGTCTCCAAAATCACTATTGGACAAAAATCGCCATCACAGGGTGTTATCGGCAAATTTTGGACATCCCACCATGTATATACCCCTACCCCCAATTGATACTCACCTGCTGGTAAATTTTGAATCGGGATACCATGACTATCATACTGCCATGAATGAACTCCCCATAAACTAGTCGGGTTCATCCCATTCAACGGAAAACTATCATGTTGCGCCACCAATGCCCCATCTTTGAGCAGAAAAGTAGTTATCGTGTAATCGTTGGATAATTGTGCCAATGCCTGCCACATTAAATACACTTGCAAATTGCCATCCACTTGGCGGTATTCATAATCGAGCAATCCCAATTGGTCGCCAAAACGATATAACGGTTGGCGCTCATCTGGATGTGCAAAACCCGTGATGCGGATATTATCCGTGCTAAAAAAGCCAAAATCTAAAACAGGGGTGACCGGTTTGTATCCCGCAGGATTGAGCAGTTGTGGTGAAAGTCCATCCACCTCAAAAAATTGGATTCGCCACATCACGCGCTCTGTTTTGCGGTCTAATTCGGCAAAATCAAACGGAAAAAATTCAAATCCACGATACGGCAAATCGGCTAAGAAGCCGTGTTGCTCCATCGTGAAGAAAAATAAATCATCTGTGGCGGCATAAAACATCGTATCCGATGGCGAAACATGCTGGCTCAAAAATGCCGTAATTTCCCACCACGGTCCCCGTTCTGGTGTAGCAGGTATAATCGTTGGCATCAGATGATTTAAGACCAATGCAATTGTGAGCAAACTATATTGCCAAAATTTCATAGAAGCCAAAAAATGCGCCATGAGCAACGCAATCGCGGGGATGCTCACCATCATTGGGCGGTGTGCCAGCAATTGAAAATTAAGTACGGCATCACTAAAAATGGGCGCGATAATAGGGATGATAAAAATCAGCGCCAAAAAACCAGTTTGGTCGCTAGGGAGAAGATTATGTATCCGTTTTGGGGTGAATGTACCTGCTATACCGATGAGTGCCAAAATCATGATGAGCAGTTCAGATTTTCCGAAGACATTGTAGCGGATAATCCCCAAACCTTCTTCGTTGATGGGGAGCGCCGAGTGATACCCCGTTTCGCTCATGATAGAACTACGGGTTTGCGCCAAAAATGCAGGTATCCACGGGGCGAGCAATATACCCATCACCAACGCGGCAAAAATCATCCATAACAAACCACGCCTACGGTATATGAGGGTGTGAATCCCGTGTGCTATCAACACAAAAGCACCCCAATACATGGTATACAGCAAAAGCGCCCCACTCACCCAATAAACCACACCCCAACGCCAATTCCATCGGCGTGAATATCGCCAATATGCCCATGATGCAAATATAGCAAAAAACATCAACAAATTATAATGGCGAATGATGAAGGTATGCCCAATCACCAACGGGTAGGTGAGCAATAAAAGCCCTGCCATTAAGCCTGTGCGTGGGCGATGTAATTCGCGCCCCAATTGAACGACAATCGCGGCAGATAATAGTGTCGCAAACCACCCCAATACCCGCAAACCAAAAGGATGTTCACCAAATAGTGGGTATAGGATGTGATAAATGATATAAGCCAGTGGGGGATGAATATCTTCGACTGCAACTTTTTCGATGACACCTGTAATTGTCTGGGGTGAAGCAAATTCTAATGACCATGCCTCATCTATCCACATCGATAAGCCACCCATTCCATGAATGAGTACCCACCCACCGAATAGCATAATGACACAAAATAGGCTTAATTGCATAAATGACAGTTTACGACTCACCCAAGACATCCTTACAATAGATAGGCACTTTAGAACATTATAACGGCTATAGAGAGGTGATGCTATGGCACAATTTTTAGTAGCAGGACTCATCAATATCGAAACAACCCTCAAGATTAATGGGTTTCCGATTGATTATAATCCTGTCCAATATCCATTTTACGGGGTGAATAGCAGTGTGTCGGGGGTAGGATATAATGTATCGAAAGCCCTCACCACATTGAATGATGATGTTCACTTTTTATCACTGTTAGGAGACGATGATGCACAGATGTTGGTGCGTGCCAAATTAAAACAATTGGGTATCGCAGATAAATATGTGCAATCGCAACTCAAAAACACACCACAATCGGTCATTCTGTATGATTCATCGGGTAAACGCGCCATTTATACCGACTTAAAAGATATTCAAGACCAAGTTTATCCGCTTGCAATTGCAGAGCATGTCCTCAATCAAAGCGACTTGGCGGTCATCTGCAATATTAATTTTGCCCGCCCAATGTTGGCACTTGCTAAAGAGAAAAATGTCCCCATCGCCACCGATGTTCATGCCATTAGCCAAATTGATGACACGTATAACACCGATTATATGGCATCGGCGACCATGCTGTTCCAAAGTCATGAACGCTTGCCAGTATCGCCAGAAGCATGGGCAAAACAACTTTATGAGACCTATGGCACACCCATTATCGTTATTGGGTTAGGGAGTGATGGCGCATTATTAGCGGTGCATGACGACAACTTTATGGAAAGGATTCCAGCCGTTTATACACATCCAGTCGTGAATACTATTGGCGCGGGCGATTCACTTTTTTCTGGATTTGTGCATACATACGCCAAAACTAAAAATCCGTATGAGAGCATCAAACATGCGGTTGTCTTTGCATCTTATAAGGTGGGTGGAATTGGCGGTGCAGATGGATTTTTAACAAAAGGGGAGTTAGAAACTTGGGTTAAGCAAATTTATGGCTGAGAGGGGCATGGCTGAGAAAACTGAGGGGAAGAGACCCCACTCTCTTCGAGCATCATATCGTGTAATTCAAAAACGCGCTTTCAAATGTGAAATAATATCACGGTGCCCATATGTGTTATTTGAATCGCTTATATCTTTACAAGTAGTCGCCCATTGTGTTGCGAGGGTGTCATCGCCTAAACCAGAATAAGCAACAGATAACGTATAAGCAGTTAACAGACTTTCTAATGGGCTTGGGATACTCATCCAATAATCCCAAGCCTTTTCTGCAAAATTACGCGCTTGGATAAAATTAGATTGTGAATTATAGATATAAGCTAATGTCTGATATGTCTTATTGGCAAGATATGGGTCATTTACAGAACGCGCCAATAGTATCATATCCATCATTATATCTGACGTAATATTGATTTTTCCCTCATGAAACTTTGTCATCAGTAATACTAAATACATCTCAAAAAATGCTTGTGGATGCACAAGTTCACGTTTTTTGCGTTTGGTTTTAGTGGGTAACTGAGAGGGGGCTTCTCGCAATTGAACTACAAAAATGCCATCTGGGTTTGGAAAAATAAAATCTTCCTCCGGTGATACTGTTTTATTGAATGCCTCTCTAACCAATTTTCCCCATAGTTTCACATCTTTACTTAACAACTCAAACATTCTCGGAAAGACTAACACTAAACATTGTATAGCTGTATCTATGGTATCTTGGCTTTTTAGGTCATTCTCTATCGCACCAAATATCACCTGTTCCTGAGAAAGTATCCAATGATTATCCCGATAATTTTGTACGATGTCATTGAATAACTGTCTGTCTATCATGTCATCACCTCTTCACATTAAAAAAGAAAATCCCCCACATCTTAAGCAAAATTACTATGGTACTCCTAATCTTTCCGATTAGCGAGTCTTGCTTTATTCGACATCTCTAAAACTAGACTTTCGGTTAGCTCACCATCACTTGTTAAACGTATACCAACCTGTTCTTCTTCATCATCTGCATATCGCTTCTTTTTGTCTATAGAAGATAAAGAATTTTTGACCTTTTCTGTGTCATCAAGACCCAATCGCGCTTTTTCTTTGGCGATTTCACGCTGAATTTCGCGCTCATGCCCCGTGTCAAAAATTTCGGCAATCATAACACCTACACCATGAATCGCAAGTCCGCCTAGTACCAATAGGACTAAAAGCACAGGTAATTGAGCTAAAAAGGCATCGGCTGTAAAATTTAAGACCAACTGAGACAAAATTGGCACCGCCAATATCAGATTAGCTGTGTTAGCGACTGTATGTACGGCATGTTTAGTAAAACTAAGTCGGCGGGCAAAGCGCCTCCGCACCCATTCCCGAATGGGATGATATTCCTTATCGCTCACTGTCTCGCGCCAATATTCCCCATATAATTCGGTCATTTCGCGGTTAATTAAATCCCGTTTACGCTGTTGTCTGCGACCAGTCCGATAAAACACATCCAAAATATGCGAAAGCAAACCAGCACCCCACCCCAGCCCAAACATCAATACAATAGGCAATTGTGCCAGTGGTGCAAGTGCGGTGGCTGTGGTCTGGTCTACAAATTCGAGGATGCCCGATGACAAGAATGACGAAATACCTTCTTGAATAACAGGGTTCAATAAAGCTAAAAAGCCCATTCCGAATACATAGGTTAGTGTATGTGCAACCAATCCGCGTCTGTCGCCAATCCGTTTTTTAACACGGCGACGGACAAAATCTTCATCTGTACCCCAATCTTCTTGCAACATGCGAATATTCCGACGTGGCACAGGGGCAGGTGCTTGGATTTTGGCTTGCTTGGAGGGTGTCTTTGTTTGCGATGTAGTAGCAGGTTGAGTTAGACCACCAATTTGAATATCTACTGCACCATCTGTCACCTGACGGAGCGAATCTGATAATTCCGTTGCCGCTATTTGCACACGGTCTTTGATGCCACGATTCCCTAACTGATAACGAATATCAGCAATCGCTTGTTTAAGCCGTTCTATAAATAACTGAAGCCATTCTTGCCACGATAACTCAGGCTCAGGTGGAATCATTTCTGGGTCAACATGAGGGATTTCAATAGCCTTACGACCACGTACCACTGAAATACGCGGATAATCACCACCATGTGGGGTGTTCATAACAATCGATTCACCAAGTTGTGTCGCACGTTCTCTGCGATGTTCATCTAAATCATCTACACCGGTATTTTGAAGCGCCTTTTGCAAATCGAGCATGAGTGCAGTTGCTGTTGGGTAACGTGCAGGTGGCTCTTTTGAGAGTGCCTTTAATAACACTTTTTCTACCGCAGGCGGAATATCTGGGTTCAACGAAGATGGGGACGGTGGTGCGGCATAAATGTGTTTATGGACTATCGAATACGGTGTATCACCTGTGAAAGGCAAGCGCCCAACCAGCATTTCATATAACAACACCCCAAATGAATAAACATCGGTGCGACCATCGAGGTCTTTGCCACCGAGTGCTTGTTCTGGTGAAATATAATGGGGTGTTCCGAGCATAGAATCGGCAGAGAGGGTGCTTTCGCCCTGATGCGTCATCCGCGCTAAACCAAAATCGGTCAGATACGCCACACCAGATAAATCAATGAGGATATTTGATGGCTTGAGGTCACGATGTAATACACCTTGTTCATGAGCATAATCTAATGCCGATGCAACCGTAGTCATAATCGAAATGATGTCGTTTAGGGGCAAAGGTGCTTCTAACATCAAATCTTTAAGGGTTTGCCCATCTAATAATTTCATGACCAAGTAGGGTCTGCCCTCTTGTGTCTCATAATCATAGATAGGGACAATATTCGGATGATCAAGGCGTGCCACAATTCGCGCTTCACGTTCAAAACGCCCAATAAATTGACGGTCTTGGGTAAAACTAGCGTGCATCCATTTAATAGCGACACGGCGGTCTAATTTCTCTTGATACGCCTCATAAACTGTCGCCATGCCCCCCGACCCAATTTGTCCTATGATTTTATATCCGCCAATCATTGTTGGTGTGGACATATTTGTGCCTCCTCATACTTTCATTATAACGCCATTTTTTAATAGGTATCATTTAGGATTTTCGTCGCTTTGGTTTATATTCCAGCTCATCTATTAAAGAAGGCGTTAATTCTCCATCATCTGTCAATCGAATGGGGATATTGTTATCATCCTCACGATTTTTGGCTTTTTCATAATAACTATCATCGCCATAAAGTCGTTTGCGTTCACGAGCGACTTCGCGGTCTATTTGGCGTTCTCGCATAGATGCAATAAACCCATATTTCGAGAAATATTCCATGAATTGGCTCAATAATCCTAAGCCCCAAAAGAAGGCAATCCACCATGTCCAATGAAAAATAAATTGGTTAACGGCTAAATAAATTAGCACATGGGTGATAAGTTCGCCTTGGGCTTTGCCACGTTTACGGACTTTATGAGCCACTTGCACCCGTAGATTTTGTTCTGGCGTGAGGTCTGGGTTATATTCATACCCATTCTCATCGTCATCATCTTTTTTAACATCTTTGATGTCAATTTTGCCGCCATCCGATTTGACATGGATAATGGGACGAGAGCCAAAATTCACAGTTGCTTCCCATTTTTTTGCCTCGTCTTTGGATTTTAGGTCATGGATTTGGCTTTCTTCCGCCCAATTTTCAATCACCTTATCAAGACGTTCTACGACAACATTTGGCGATATACTGAGAGGTGTTTGTTCTTTTGGCGCAATTTGCATCACAGGCGAAAATTCGCTCGCGCCTTGTATCGCTTCACGATACGCATTTACCAATGCAGTTGCAGATGGATAGCGGTCATCGCGGTTTTTCGCTAGTGCTTTTAATAAAACTGCTTCAACTGTGGGCGGAATATTAGGATTAATCTCGCGTGGTGATGGTGGTTTTTCTGTAATTTGCGAATGGATGATAGCATACGAAGTATCACCCATAAACGGGACACGTCCTGTCACCAATTCATATAGCACCACGCCAAGCGAATAAACATCAGTACGATTATCAAGGTCTTTATTACCTTGTGCTTGTTCTGGTGAAATATAATGCGGTGTGCCAAGCATCACATCGGCAGACATGGTGCTTTCGCCCGATTGGGTAGCGCGTGCCAAACCAAAATCCATCAGGTAAACATCATCACGTTCATCTACCATAATGTTACTTGGCTTAATATCGCGGTGTAAAATCCCTTTTTGGTGGGCATATTCTAGCGCAGACCCAACACGCTCCATAATCCGCAATACTTCGCGGGGCGGGACGGGTCCCTCACGTAAAATCGCTTTGAGGGTGCGCCCGTCTATATACTTCATGACCAAATAGGGTTGCCCCTCATAACTATCATAGTCATAGATTGGGACAATATAGGGATGGTCTAATTTGGCGATAATACGCGCTTCACGCTCAAACCGCGCCAAAAAGTTTTCATCTTGGGCGATGGTCTGGTGCATAATTTTAATAGCGACTGCCCTATCTAATTTGCGTTGATGCGCTTTATAAACAGTTGCCATGCCACCAACACCAATTTTTTCTAAAACTTCATATTGTCCTAAAACCAAGTTCTCAGACATGCGACCTACTTCTGGTTATCATCGTTGACCAATTCATCACGATATTTTTTGAGGGTTTTCATCTCTACAATAAAACTATCGGTCAATTCTCCCTCATCTGTCATGCGAATAGCGGGCATTTCGTATACCGATTCATGTTCGCGCGGAGCATCTTCTGGTTTAGCAGACAGATTTTTGTGCTTTGTCCACCAAAACAAAATTCCCGCACCTATAAGCGCGAGTATGATAATTATGACAAGAATAATTTCCATGTCTCAATCCAAATTGTGCTAATCTATAGCTAGTTCACCGACTTTTGCGCCGAGATTGATAATCTTCTTCTTCTAGCTGTTGAATAAAACTTTCAGAAAGTTCACCGTCTTCGGTTAAGCGAATCCCACGGTCATCGTTAAAATCATTTTTCGACTTCTCATAATCGGCAGTCCCATACAGGCGGGCGCGTTCTCGTTCCATCTCGCGGGCAATCAGCGATTCGCGTTTTTCTCGCCCTCGACCATATTGGTTATAATATTCCATATAATGGGCAAACATCCCAATTCCCCACCCAAACAAAATAATAAAGGGCCACGGAAAGATAAATTCGCCTGCGCCAATACTGATGAATAACCAAATCATAAACATCAACGCATTCATAGAGACAAATGCCGCGCCATGAATCATTAAGCCTTGTCGTTCTTCCAGTTTTTTCTCAATCCGTTTACGAATGATTTCTTCGGGTGTCATACCCTTTTTCATCAGCTTTATCTCCTTGTCGGTATAAAACCCTTCAGTGCCGTCTGGGGCGGTGGTCAATTTTGCACCCGGTTGCCAACTGCTCTTTTTTGAATCCCAATTCCAATTATTTTTTTCGGCAGTATCTTTGGCTTGTTCAACTGCTTTTTTCACTTCTTCACGCACAACATGAAACGCATTACGAATTTCTGTGCCTGCCTTACGCAATTCATCCCGCAATTCGCTTGATGATTCCGATTGCTTTTTGGTGACATTAATTTTACCCGGTGTGGGTGGGATAGGCGGAACAGGGGGTGGTGGCATGGTAGCCACACGCGGACGAATGGGCGGAGTGACTTTTTGTGATGAATCATTGGATTGTACAAATTTTGGTGGTGCATCACCTGCTTGCAACGCCTCACGAAATGCCGAAACTAAGGCTTTCGGTGTGGAATAACGGTCATCCCTGTTTTTCGACAATGCTTTCAATACCACCGATTCGACTGCTGGTGTGATAGTTGGGTTTATTTGGCGCGGTGGTGGCGGTGTTTCTGTAATTTGGGCGTGGATAATGGCATACGATGTATCACCCACAAATGGCACTCTGCCAGTGAGCATTTCATACAAAACAACGCCTAACGAATAAACATCCGCACGCGCATCTAAATCTTTGTTACCTTGTGCTTGTTCTGGCGAAATATAATGTGGTGTGCCGAGCATTACATCTGCCGACATGGTGCTTTCACCTGCTTGTGCCAAACGTGCCAAGCCAAAATCCATGAGGAAAGCATCACCACGGTCATCTATGATGATATTGCTTGGCTTAATATCGCGGTGCAATACCCCCCGACCATGTGCAAAATCTAATGCAGACCCAACCGCCGCTAAGATATGCAATACTTCATCGGTTTCGAGAGGTTCAGAACGCAATAAATCTTTGAGTGTGCGCCCCTGCACATATTTCATCACCAAATAGGGTTGTCCATTATGCTCATCATAATCATAAATCGGGACAATATGAGCATGGTCTAAGCTGGCAACAATCCGCGCCTCGCGTTCAAAACGTGCCAAAAAATTTGTATCTTGAGAAATATTTTGGTGCATCACCTTAATAGCGACATCACGGTCTAGGCGTGGTTGACGAGCTTTGAATACCGTTGCCATGCCACCCGACCCAATTTTTTCTACAATTTGATACGCACCTACTTGTGCGCCATTTTCAAATGCCATGCCGTTTTCCCTACCCTTATTGATTATTCACATCCGCATCATCTTCATTGAGTGCGGCATTTATTTTGCGCTGTAAGTCTGGGTCTATCTTATCCGAAATAGATTCATCTATGATGATAGGCTTGATTTCTGGAATGTCCACAATCATTTCATCAGATGATTTCGCTTGCGGTTTCGTAAATTGCGAAAAATCGTATTCCCCAGCAGAATTTCTAACGATTTCTTTAGATGTATACGTAGAATCATCGGTTTTTGTTTCATTTTTGGGTAATTCAGCCACTTTTTGGCGCATTTCGAGCAAATATACCCGATAATGGTTGCCGAGCATCATCCCCCCTAGCCCAATAAATATGGCAGGCAAGGCATAACCGATGATGGTGCTAAACGCCGCAGAGAATATAACCAATTCAAACAACATCCACAAGAATACAAATGTAGCCAATCCGCCCAAAATAAGATTTCGCCCCATCACCACATCATTTTTGTTTTGGGTACGCCTGCCATAAGCCTGTAACCCAACACCAAAAAAGACCACATATAACGCCCATAAAAATGTCCATGAACGCCAATGGTTGGTCAGCGTTTGATACAACAAAATCACACCTGTAAGCAAAACAACAATCGCTGGAAATATCAAACGGGCATATTGTTGCGACTTAGCTTGAATAGAAACATGCAACATCGCCAAACCGGGTAAAATGATAAAAAATGACCATGTTAGCCCAAGCCAATCAAATCCGGTGAGTTGTGCCAATAAAATTAATGCGCCAATGACGACCAGCGCCACTGGCAATGCAAACGCCTGATATGGTTTGAGGCGTTCTAGCAAAGTATTCATGTTCATCTTATAACCTAACTCAACATCTTAGCGTCAGGGCGCAACAGGGTGCGCCCTTAACTTTAGTATTGGCATTTCTGTTATCGTATCGTTGGGTCGCTAATCCACACATCTGGCGAGAAGCGTGTCGCGCCGTCTATTCGCAAATTAGAGGTATAACCATATGTAAATTCATACACATTTAATCCATTAAAAGTCGAAAGGACTGGCTTTGCCACACCCAAATTATTATCAAAAACCGACAACACAGGTTCGCAATTAATTTGTTGTGGTTCTGCACAAATTTCTAAGCCTACTTGCGCCACCCCTGCTTCTGGACGGTCTAACAGATAAGTCACACGCAGGTAATTCCACGAAACTTGTGTTTTGCTACCCGCTTCTAATGTCGGTTGACCCGCCCCACCGGTTGTTGGGACATCTGTACCCTGATACAACGCAAGTAATGGTCCGCTGGTGGTTGGTGTTGGGGTCGGTCCGGGACCATTACACCAACTGGCATCGCAAAATGTCAGGGGTTTCACGCCATCTAATGTCGGCAAGGTACGGAAAACTTCTATATCCATTGTTGTCCAGCGGCGGTCAATATACAACGCAAAGTTATCACCACTGACGAACATCATATTCGATTCGCCATAATTACGATACCATGCCCGAAATTCTGTCCCAGAGGGCATAATTCCCATATATTGGCGTGTGCCAACATCCAAGTACGAAAACGCATTGCGCGATTCTGCCATATAACGACTATCTTGAACTTGTTCGGCTTGGGCATCTTCTGGTGGCGGATTTTCGACCACACTATTCGCCGTAAATTCGATAAGTTCACAAAAATCGGGCGATGAGCCTAATGTTTCATCTACCACAAACGCATACGCATTTTGGGCAATCAAGACCAACCCCTGCACGAGTGGCTCACAACGATCTACAGGATTCACACCTTGCCAACCATTCGGACGGACTGTCGCGCCTAATAATGCCGTCGTGACTGCCTCGATATTATACCGCAGGTTACGGAGTGTTAGTGCAGGTGAAGCAGTGAGACCGGGCAACAATCGTGGACGTTGAGAGGCGGGCAATTTTTCTGTGAGGAGCAATTCAAAATCGGCATTAATATCAACTGCAAGGGTTGGCGATGTGCCATCCATCCCGACTTGCCAAATCCAACCAGAAGGGCGGACATTCACCCCAAATAATTCATTTGCGAGGCGTTCCAAGTCGCCACGCACCGCCAATGTTTGGTCGGTTAGGGCTTGATTCACAATCACTTGTTCGCCAATAACAGTATTGTACGCCACCGAAATCAAATCATTGGTGAGT
>CALDGT010001000.1 GCA_937942935.1 uncultured Chloroflexota bacterium
TGATGTCATTCCGTATGTCATCGGTCCCGTCATTGAGGCGCGTGATGGGTCTGAACAGCCTATTTTGCCCCCCACACATTGCCCAATCTGTAACACGCCCATTATTCAACCAGAGGGCGCGGTTGACCATTTTTGCCCCAATCCTGTTTGCCCAGAGCGTGTGTATCGGAGCATCGAATTTTTTGTATCGAAAGGTGCAATGGATATAGAAGGCATGGGTGGACAAACCGTAAAGGCGCTGATAGATGCCGGATTCATCAAAGATGAAGCCGATATTTTTACCCTCAAAGCCGATGATTTGCTCACATTAGAAGGATTTGCACAGAAAAAGGTAGATAACCTTCTTGCATCCATCGAAAGGGCAAAATCGCGCCCACTCGCACAACTGTTAGCCTCATTGGGGATAGATGGGGTCGGAAGCACCGTCTCACAATCATTAGCCGATAAATTTCGTTCTATTCGCACTTTGATGGATGCCGATGTCGATACCATTCAAGAAATTGAGGGCATTGGTGATGTGTTGGCGCGAAATATTGTGACATGGTTTGATGACGAGCATCATCAACGCCTTATTGCTAAGATGAGCGAAGCGAGTGTGAATATGGATGCAGGCGAAAGAGTCGTTTTAGGTGATTCTTTGGCGGGCAAGACATTTGTCCTCACGGGAACATTACCCACATTATCGCGCGAAAAAGCTACAGAACTCATCGAAGCACATGGCGGAAAAGTGACTAGCAGTGTGAGCAAAAAGACCCATTTTGTGTTGATAGGAGATTCTCCCGGTAGTAAAGCCGAAAAAGCGGCACAACTGGGTGTTCCAATCCTTGACGAAGACGCATTTTTGAAGATGCTCGGATAATGCGTTATAGTCGTAATAAGGGTATGATGATTGAATGATGCCCTTATTTCACCTCATACAAAGGATATTTTTATTATGGCGAAAAAATCATTTCATCCACCGACAGGTAAAAAGGTTTCTCTTGCAGATTATGACCCCGATTACGCTGAGGGAGATAAAAAATCGGCATTAGCGGAACTTGCCAAATTGCAAGACCGCCTTTTTTCGTTACAGGAACGGCTTTATGCCGAAAATAAACAATCGCTTCTCATCATTTTACAAGCGATGGATGCGGCGGGCAAAGACAGCACTATCCGTAATGTGTTTGAGGGGATAAATCCGCAAGGTGTTCATGTGTCGAGTTTCAAAAAACCCACAGAACTTGAACTGTCGCACGATTTTTTGTGGCGGATTCATCAGCGTGTACCATCTAAAGGGATGATAGGGGTTTTCAATCGCAGTCATTACGAAGATGTTCTGGTGGTGCGGGTGAATCACCTTGTGCCAGAATCGGTTTGGCGTGCGCGATATGACCATATCAATCATTTTGAAAAATTGTTGGCAGATAATGGCACACATATCCTCAAATTTTATTTGAATATCAGCAAAGCCGAACAGAAAAAACAACTCCAAGAGCGCCTCGATGACCCGACCAAGCACTGGAAATTTTCGTCTGCCGATTTGCCTGTGCGTGGACAATGGGATGATTATATGCGAGCATTTGAAGATGTATTTCGCTATTGCAATACCGATTATGCCCCATGGTATATCATACCCGGAAATACGCGCTGGTATCGCACATTGACCATCACCAAAATTATTGTCGAAACCCTAGAGAATATGAATCCTCAATATCCGCCACCAGAAACAGGCTTAGATACGGTTGTTCTTCCCGATTAATCGCTTGAACGGCTCGTCGTGTGGCGTCTAACACGCGCCCGATAGTAATCTCGCGTACACAGGGATGAAATTCGGGCGCATCTGTCCCCCAATCTAAAACCCGACATGGACGACAGCCAATATCGCTGGTGATGATATAATGTTGGTCACGTACCCCCCAAGGAGCAAATTCTACGGGGTCAGCAGGTCCAAATAGGGTAATTGTTGGGGTATTCACGGCGGCGGCGAGGTGCATCGGTCCGCTATCGGGTCCGATGACGGCTAATGCCCGCGCATATAATCCTGCCAATTGACCAATTTCGGTATTCCCCGCCATCACACATGGATTGGTCTTCATGTGACTTACGATAGCCCGAATCATCCCCAATTCATGCCCTCCACCTGTGAACACAATGGTGCAATCCAATTGTTCACTGAGGGTATCTGCTACTTGCGCCCATCGTTCTTCATCCCATCGCTTGACCCATGTCCCCGCACCCGGATGAATACACAATAACCGCGCTTGGGATGATAACCCACATTCTGCTAAATAATGGTTCACAAATTGCATATCTTCATCATTTACAGGATAGGCATAATTCACCTTTTCGAGTGGAATTTGCCCCGTCCAGCGTTCTAATAAGCGTAAATTTTGCAAAATAGCATGTTGATGCACAGGCGCAATTGGGTGATTCAAAAATGGGCGCACATCACGAGTGGCATAACCGATACGTTCTGGAATCCCTGCCAAATGCGCTATCATTGCACCCCACCAATGGTCGGGGCGCAAAATGACTGCGCTATTATAACGGATTTGGCGTAATTGACGGGCTGTTTTGAGTGCCAATTGATAGGGTGATAAAGCTCCTTTGCCCTCACTATGACGCACAAAACCCGGAAAATCGAGTGTTAATACTGTATCTATCTCAGAGATATTTGCCAATACCCCCGCCGACCATCCCCCCACCAACGCATGGATTTCGGCATGAGGCTTTGCTTGTCTGAGTGCGCGAATGGCAGGGATAGTAAGCAACACATCGCCCACATGGTCGGGGCGGATGAGCAAAATTCGCTCTTTATCTGGCGATTTTTGGCGCAAAATGGGGATGACCTTCACTCCACGCAATAACCAGTGCCGTAAGCGATGTTTGAGAGGAGGGGTATGAAAGGCTTCTGCCATGGCTCTATTACGGATGACTAGCGCGTCTCTCTCCATACCTAATCCTTCAATCCCAATGAATTATAAACTTTGACCAGATTTGGCAAGATGGCAGACCAATCATATTTTTTCTGGACATATTCGCGTGCTGATGCACCCATTTTTTCTCGTTTAGATGAATTTTCAAGCACATCTAAGACCGCATCGGCGAATGAAATTGAGCCATCTGCGATATTCATCGCTGATTTTACCGCATCTCCCAAACCACTAGCGGCGAGGGTAGTCGCAGTAATCGCACATCCACACGCCATCGCTTCGAGTAATTTAAGACGTGTGCCACTGCCCATTCGCAGTGGCGCGATATAAGCTGTCCCGCCATATAAATAGGGGATGACGCTCTCCACTTTTCCTGTAATAGAGATATGGTCATCTGTTTTGAGCCTATCTAAACGTGGGTGGGGTTGTTGACCAACAATGTAAAGGTGAACAGTTGGCACTTTTTGGCGGATGATTGGCAAAATTTCATCAGCAAACCACAATACGGCATCAACATTGGGACGATAATCCATCTTTCCTGTAAAAACGATACTCGGCTGGCTCATGTGAATGGGCGATGGTGCTTGTAAATAGGGCTTGACCCATATCCCACTCGATACAACATGCACTTTATCTGCATCGCATAATGGACGGAGTAACACAGCATCTTCTTCAGAGACGGCAATCACCGCATTCGCTAATCTGCACATTGCCCGTTCATAACGCTTAATACGCCCGATTTGTGCATACGAATAAAGCGCCATCGGCAGACGTTTGATATTTTTGCGGTCAATATCAAAAATGTTGCGTTGGAGCATATATTCGGCATTGAACGTGTCAAACACCAATTTTGCACTCGGTTGAAATTTTTTGGCGAGGGGTAAATAACAAACAGCCTCAATGCCTTCAAATTGGATGAGGTCAAATCGCTGATTATTGAGCAACTCAGTCAATTTTTGCGCGAATAAGTCACTATAAAACCGCCCTGCAATATCGGCTTGACGGGTGAATACCAATGTTTTGAGCCTATCCGATTTTTTGCGCTGAAATGCTGGCACAGCATGAATAGTGATACCTAAATCGGTAGGCGGAATTTCATCATGAAAACAAATCAGGTGAATCGTATGCCCCGCGAGGCGCAACCCTTCAATGATGCCATGAGCGCGAATTGCGCCCCCTGTATTGGGTGGATAGGGTAAGGATGTTGTGACAAATAATAGATTCATGTTCGCTACTATAACATATTCTGATAGACCGACCAAGCGATTTTTGCTGAATTTTCCCATGTGAATTTTTGGGCTTGGGCAATGCCTTTTAGGATGACCCTCTCGCGCCATTGATTATCGGAGAGGGCGCGATTTAGCCCCTCCACAAGCATTTCAGGTTCTTCTGGATGAATAAGCAAACCCGCATCGCCTACCACTTCGGGCAATGATGAATTATTGCTCACCACCACAGGCAAACCACATGCCATCGCTTCGACGGCGGGCAAACCAAATCCCTCATAGAAACTGGGTAAGACCAAAACACTGGCACAGGCATACACCGCAGGGAGAGATTCATCATCAATATCATCGCGCCAAATAATAGCTTTTCCATCGGCTTGCAATTGACGGATTCGTGCCAGAGTTTCATCAAATAACCAGCCCATACGCCCGACTAAGACCAATGGTGGGGGATTTTTGAGCATCAGATACGCATCCAACAAAGTGGGAATATTTTTGCGTGGTTCTAGTGTGCCGACGTGCAAAATATAGTCACTCGGTAAATTTAATTTTTTGCGCCAAGCCCATTTATCTGCTTCTGCTAATGGCTGAAAACGCGCATCAATGCCATTTGGTTGAACAGTGATTTTTGTTTCTGGCACATTGAGCATGGTTATTAAATCCTGTTTTGTTGCATGGCTAACAGATAAAATATGGTCTGCTTGGTAAACAGCACGCTCAATTTGTCCATTATAATAACGGATTGAATCGGCATCTTTATGCTGAGGATAATGCAAAAAGGTCAGGTCATGTACCGTGATGATATGCGCTTTTCCACCCCGTAAAGGCGGGATGAAATCGGGGCTATGCCAAATCTTGAGCCGATGACGGAGCAATTCTGCGCTCAAAGTTATGTTTTCGAGCCGATGGTGCGGCGGGGTATAGAGCCGATAGGCGCGAAACGGTGTGTTTAGGCGTGTTTTATCTTTTACATGATGAAATAATCCAATAGCATTTGGCGGGGCAATATCCGCTAATGCTAAAAGTAGGTGCTTTGCATAGGTGCTAATGCCGCCTGTGCGGTATGCCAATAAACGGGCATCAATCCCAATCATAAGCCATCCATTCATCAATAATCCGCGCAATATCGCCATTATCCAACAAGCGGTCTAGCGCCTCATTGGTGGCGATGAATGATTTTTCCCTGTCCATCCGCACCGCAATCACATAGGGCTTAAAGGTAACAGGCATGAGGTGAATCTCCCAATCGGGATAATCTGATTTATATAATCCTAGCGTGGTCATATCCACGAGTGCCACATCTGCAATCCCTAATCGGAGGGCATCCAACGCATAATCTGGTAATTCATAGGGCAATTTGTCAAATGGTCGTACTCTGCGTGACCATGCCCGAATAATCTCGTCTGCATAAGCCCCAAATTCATAAGCAATCGCGCCACTTGCCAACTGTGACCAATCATCAATCGGCGCATTTGCGAGGCTGACCATCACCAACCCATCATTGATATAAGGAATGGTATAACGGATTTCTGAGCGCATGATGTCTTCGGGTTGTAGCGCCGAGATAATGAGGTCTACACGGTCATTTTTGAGCGCATCATATAACGCATCAATCCCTAACGGCACAAATTGAACTGGCAAGCCAATTTCTTGCCCCAATGCTTCGCCGATAGCAATATCAATCCCAATCAATTCCCCACCGATGTCTTGTGAATAAGGCGGATAACTGGTATCGGTTGCGATGCGGATTATACCATGTGGAAATGCAGGTGTTTTTTCTGGCTGGGTGATGATGGGCAAAATAATTGCCAGCAGGATAATCCCTACCATACCAGCAATAATTAGCCTTCGGGCGGATTGAGCCATAGTTGCCCCTCCTCATCGAACCCGCGTGCATACGATTGAATAGCATAATAAATCGGCTTGATTTGGAAAAACGGTGTCACCAAAGTGAAATTATCACGGTGGGTATTGCGCGGGGTGGGATGCCGAAATATCCATAAACAGAGTGTCTCTGCCCAATCCCACGTTTCTGCGATTTGAAACGCAGATAGGGTGTAGATTGTGCGTTGTGAGGGGCGTACCGCTTGAATCCAGCGCGGGTTATCGTTCCAACCGCTTTCGGTGATATAGGCGGTCTTATTTTCATCACCATTGGCGACCATGATGTCGCGCAATAATTCTGCTCGCCTAAAGTTTAATGCACGCGGGGCAGGGGATTCTTCTGGTGGGGTGGTGAAACCGTAGGTGTGAATGGCTAGGGCATCAAAATAATTCTTTGCACCCGCATCATACATGCCCTGTAGATACAGTAAATCATCTAACCCATTTGGACTGCCAATCGGCTCTAGTGTCGGGGCGAGCGCTCCCGCCAATACTGTGATATTGGGGTTGGCATTGTGTAGGGGTTGATAAACGGCTTTGAGTATGTCTACATAACGGTTTGGGTTGGTGGCATTGGGCGCAAAACCCCATTCAAATGCTAAATTTGGCTCATTCCAGATGATGATATGGTCAATTTTCCCCGCATATCGTTTTGCAAAATCGGTTACAAATTCGGCAAAATCGTCAATACCATCTTCATCTATGTAATTGAATGAGGTATTTTTTGGACGCGCCCAATCGGGGACAAGCCCCATACGGGCGATAACACGGATACCCTGATTTTGTGCATGTTTGAGGATGAGGTCGGGTTGATTCCAATCGTATACATCGGGACTACGCTCAATGTATGCCCAAGGGAAGAATTCAATAATGGTCGGTGCGCCCATCTCGCGGATGAGTTGCAGGCTCATTTGGATAGATGATTCTGGTGGCTCATGAATTAAATCGGTATGGACACACACTTTTGGTTTGTTGGTGATAACGGTTTGAGGTGGATTTTCGAGCATCACACGCAAGCGGGGCGGGGTGAGTTGGGATAGCAGAAAAATGAAGATTCCCAGACGGATTATCCAGCGCCAGTGATATGATACAATTTTGAGTGTGTGTAAAATCATCATGTTGGCAATCATAATAATGTTTATCTTCGTTGGCAACACAGAAAAGAGGCGATTGCCCTATGAATCATCCACTCTATCACCCCGCGATACAGCGTGATATGCAAATCGCGCTTATGTCTTTGCGAACAACCCTCTCGGTTGTTGCATTATCTGACGGAACTCGCGCCCATGTAAATCACTTGATTGATGTGCTAGAGAAATTGGTGAATATGCAACAGATTGAAGGAGTCATGGAGTATATTGATAACTTGGTGCAGATATTAGATGAGGTTCAAATTTCACCCAATGTATTTGTGAGTGTGGCGATGCGCCTTGCTAATCTAAAATATATGGCAAATTTATAGCGTGCCTATATGATATATGTCACTTCTTCCGAATGAATTTGTTGCATACATCTGTAATACAAGCTAAACTCTTCCAAGTTTATAACTCTTATTATGTTATAAAAGGGGAATCAATATTATGACACAACCAAGCGACTTCAGTGAATCTGCATATATTCCACCCTCTAATTTCCCGCAAGGGTATCCAATGGCTAGTGTTCCTCCATCTCAAGACCCGCGTAATACCGACCATGTGACGCGCATCTTAGCGGCGAATGCAGTGGTACAAGGCACACCTTACCGTAGACAAATTATCAATCATGTGCGAGACCCATTCACTTCTGCTACGCCAGAATTGGGTATGGATAGTGAATTCGTGTATCGGGTTTCGCAACATATTGAAAACTGGATTGCGAAA
>CALDGT010001001.1 GCA_937942935.1 uncultured Chloroflexota bacterium
GTTTATTCTCATTCCCCTGTTCATCCGCTATAATGCCTGCGCGATGGATGCAACAATTTTGGAGCATGGTGTTGATAAGAGTATTCATTACAGGTGCGGGCGGATTTGTTGGTGGACACTTAGAACGTCACTTGCTGGCACTTCATCCTGATATAGAAATTCACGGGACTATCCTCCCTACCCTAACCATTCCCCCTCAACGGGAACGGGTCTTTTATCATCCTGTGGATCTGAAAGATGAAAGCGCAGTGCGGGCGCTCATCACCGAATTGCGTCCCGATTATATTTATCACCTCGCCGCCCAAGCCTTTGTCCCACGTTCATTTGAAGCCCCATGGGAAACACTCGAAAATAACATCCTCGCCCAACTCAATGTCATCTTAGCCTGTCTGGGGTGTAGCTTGCGTCCGCGCATGTTGGTGGTTAGCTCTGCCGAGATTTATGGGCATATCCAACCGAATGAAGTTCCTGTCAAAGAAACAGCCGATTTACGCCCCACCAGCCCTTATAGTGTGAGCAAAATCGCCCAAGATATGTTGGCATATCAATATTATCTGAGTCATCGCTTGCCCATTATGCGGGCGCGTCCGTTCAATCATTTTGGACCCGGACAGCATGAAAATTTTGTCGCGCCTGCTTTTGGGATGCAAATCGCACGGATTGAAACAGGATTACAAGAACCGATAATTCGGGTTGGCGACCTAAGCGCCAAGCGCGATTTTACCGATGTGCGTGATATTGTGCGGGCATACCAAATGATTGCAGAAAAAGGCACATCTGGGAGTGTATATAATGTTGCATCGAATAAAGCCTATACCATTCAGACATTGTTAGATACGATGATAGCCCATAGCAAAGTCAAAATTGATGTGACGGTAGATGCAGAACGTCTACGCCCAGTCACAATCCCTATCTTGCAGGGCGATTGCGCCCATTTGCACGCCGAAACAGGCTGGCAACCACAAATTTCGTTTGAACAAAGTGTGGCGGATATTATGAATGATTGTCGCCAACGAGTAACTCAATAAATGGAGAATATGTTTACATGGCAAAAAAAGCACTGATTACAGGCATCACAGGGCAAGACGGCTCGTATTTAGCCGAATTTTTACTCACACAAGGTTATGAAGTCTTTGGGCTTGTGCGCCGTACCAGCACAGTCAAATATGAACGGATTCAACACATTCAAGACCAAATTAACCTGTTACAAGGCGATATGAGCGACCAAACCAGCCTTACATCAGCTCTCAAAGTCGCCGAGCCTGATGAAGTATATAATTTGGCGGCACAAAGTTTTGTGCAAACCTCTTGGGGACAACCTGTTTTTACTGGCGATGTGACTGCGCTTGGTGTTACTCGTTTGCTCGATGCCATTCGTACCGTAAACCCCAATATCCGCTTTTATCAAGCCTCTAGTAGCGAGATGTTCGGCAAAGTCCAAGAAGTCCCTCAAAAAGAAACGACACCCTTCTACCCCCGTAGCCCGTATGGGGTAGCAAAAGTATATGGACATTGGATAACAGTCAATTATCGTGAAAGTTATAATCTATATGCCTGTAGCGGGATTTTATTCAACCACGAAAGCCCACGCCGTGGCTTAGAATTTGTCACACGCAAAGTCACCCATCATGCCGCCAAAATCAAACTCGGATTGACTCATGAACTCCGTTTAGGCAATTTAGATTCGCAACGTGATTGGGGTTTTGCGGGGGATTATGTCCGCGCCATGTGGTTGATGTTGCAACAAGATGCTCCCGATGATTATGTCATCGCCACCAACGAAACACACACTGTCCAAAAACTGGTCGAAATCGCATTTAATACGGTTGGTTTAGATTGGAAAAATTATGTCGTCCAAGATGAACGCTTCATGCGCCCCGCAGAAGTAGATTTGCTCATCGGCGACCCCAGCAAAGCAGGGCAAAAACTCGGTTGGGAGCCACAAGTCACATTTGAACAACTCATTCAAATGATGGTTGAGAGTGATCTCCAACAATTGAAAGAAGAACACCGTTTATAATAGTCATTCAATGTGTGGCAGGCGCTTTGTCTGCCCACATATTTACCCCCATAACACTGCCCAATAAAACGCCACACATCCAATCATCGCTAAAGCTGTTAAAATTCCGCGCAAGTACCAATTTTCGCGCGTTAAAACGATGTTTGGCGCAGTCATAGGCTGTGCAGATAATCTCAATAATACCCCAACCATCATCATTGAAGCTACTAATGAACTCCCACCATAACTCACAAATGTGAATGGCATTCCCGTGAGAGGAAAAATCCGTAATGCCCCCGCCATAATCATGATATTTTGACTGATGAGCATCACCCCAATACCCCACGCCCAAAAGCGATGACTCATTTCGGATTGCTTTTTGCCAATCATGAGACAAATTCGGATAAGCATCACTAACAAACCAATCAGGGTAAATACACCCATCAATCCCCATTCTTCGGCAATGGCAGAAAAAATAAAATCTGAATGTGCCAATGGGATGAGTTCTGGTTCACCTGTCCCAAATCCACGTCCGAGCAAACCACCATCCGCAAAAGCGAATAGGCTTTGCACTAACTGATAACTATCACCTTCAACATCCACCCAAGGATTAAGCCATATTGCCACCCGCAGACGGATAATCGGCACAAAGAAAAAACCAATCACCGCAATAATAGCCATCCCAAGCAATGCCAGCCCCAAAATCTGCCAATGAATACCCGATAAATAGGCTAATTGAAGTAACACCACCACAAACAACACTGCCACCCCTAAATCACGTTGGATGATGAATAAAATAATGACCAATCCCCATACAACAATAATTTTTTGCCAATTTTTTTGGCTAATTTGTATCGCAAAAATACCCACCAACACCCATTTGAGCAATTCAGCAGGTTGAATAAATAACAAGTCAAGGCTTAACCACAAGGCAGGTGCGCCAACAGGAAGCGATGGATGAACCCCTATTACAAATGTGGTCAGGAGTAACATCACCCCAATACACAATATCCACCAAGAAAATCGCTTAAATAAA
>CALDGT010001002.1 GCA_937942935.1 uncultured Chloroflexota bacterium
GATAAATAATTCATACCAGAAACATCCTTTTTTACAAAAAAAGCCAAAGTTCAGAAAACCCCTCATGTGAGGGGTTTTTGATTTTTAGGGTGAAGATTAGTTATCAAGCCCAATATGTGGGGCGAGTTGTTTAAGAATTTTGGCTTTTTGTTGATAGCCTGTAATCCGCACAACGGGTTTGCCATCTTTGAACAAAATGAGGGTGGGAATACCCATAATCCCCAATTGGCGAATAATACCTTGATTGGTATCGGCATCCACTTTGCCCACAAGCATTTTGCCAGAATATTCAGATGCCAATTCATCGACGATTGGGGCAATCATCTTGCAAGGCGCACACCATTCCGCCCAAAAATCTACTAATATGGGCAAAGAAGACTGATTAACAGCTTCATTAAAGTTCGATTCAGTCACTTCAACAATGAGTTTTTCCATATTTTTTAATACTCCTTATAACCATCTCTTTGAAAATTCAGCGCATCATCCATTATAATCTGAAAAATGACTGAATAAATACTTGGTTGAATGAATTCTATGATTATGGACGCATCCCTACTACCAGAACTTACCAAAAGACAAGAAGCGATTTTAACACTCATCATTCGTCAATATACCACCAAACCAGAACCTGTGAGTTCTAAGGTATTGGCAGAAAATTCTGACCTCAATCTCAGTTCTGCCACCATTCGCAACGAGATGGCAGTCTTAGAAGATTTGGGATACATCCATGCCCCACATACATCGGCAGGCAGAATCCCAACCCAAAATGGGTATCGTTATTTCGTCAAAAATCAATTAAATCTTGAGCAAAGCGCCCTCACCGCATCTGAACAAAAACATATCAGTGGTAAATTTCAGGCGCAACCCCTCGCTATAGAAGGTTGGTTACGATTGGCGGCGACTGTCTTAGCACGTACTGCACAAAGTGCCTCATTAGTGACAACCCCTACCGTTGAGGCTTGTCGTTATAAACGGCTTGAACTTATTGCGATTCAAGGACGACTAGTGCTGATGGTGTTGGTGTTACATGGTGGCATTGTGCAACAACGTATGTTGAATTTGGCAGAACCCACACCCCAAATCAAACTCGAAGAGGTGGGAAATATTTTGAATGGCTTATTTGCCAATTGTTCCACCGCGCAAATCCGCTTCAAATTATCGCAATTAACACAATTAGAACGCGAAGTTGGTGAATTAGCGGTTGAATTGATGGGACAATCAGACAAAGACCAAACCCGATTGGTGTATCGGGACGGGTTGAGCGAGGTGATTGGCTCATTCACCGATGGCGAGGGCGCACAACAAATGATTCGTGTATTAGAAGAACGCGCCTTCTTAGAAATCATCTTAAATGATATGGTCGCCTCTGAGCAACAAGAAGATGTCCGTGTGATTGTTGCGGGAGATGGTCGGTGGGAAGAACTAAACCGCCTAAGCCTTATCTTTAGTCGGTATGGCATACCGGGTCAACTGAGTGGTGCGATTGGCATTTTGGGACCCACTCACATTAATTATGGTCGGGCAATTAGCACTGTGCGTTATGTCTCTGGGTTGATGACCAACATGCTATCTGAATTATATAACCCAGAAGAATAAAACTCACCTCATCGGGGCGCAACAGATTGCGCCCTAATAACACCGTCCAACACCTGATATTACCAATTTTCATATACAACATTTACGCATAACACTAAAGTCTCTAATGCAATTCTATTATCGGCAAGCTACACTAAGGGCATAGTGTTGGGCGCTAAAAACTTAGCGCGTTTTTAATGTGGAGAGGGTACATTGAGCAAGAAGAAGCCACAAGAAAACCCAATAGACTCATCTGAAAATCCTGTTGATTTGGTCGAAGAAGTTGCGGGTGATGATGGTAACACACAACCACTCAATACGAATACAAACACACAGGAAGCAGAGGTCAATATCACAAAATTAGCAGAAGCGATGGCGACATTCAAAGCCGAAGCCGAAAAAAACTTAGACGGTTGGCAACGAGAACGTGCAGAATTTCAAAATTATAAACGGCGTGTGGAACGTGAGCAAAAAGACCAACAACGCAAAGCCGAACTAGATGCGATGAAAATGATTTTTCCCATCATAGACGATTTTGAACGGGCGTTGGCAAATATCCCCACCGATTTACAAAATCATGGTTGGGTCACAGGCACATCGCTGATTATGGGAAAATTCAAACGCCTATTTGAAGCATACGACATTAGCCCAATTAGCCCAGCCAACGAACCATTCGACCCTTACTTGCATCAAGCCGTGAGCCGTGAAGATAGCGATAGTGTCGAAAGTGGTCATGTCATTGACACCCTACAAAAAGGGTATAAATCTGGTGACATCATCTTACGTCCAGCCTTAGTGCGGGTCGCAAATTAATCAATTAGAAATAGCAATCATCGAATCGTATTGAGGAGTAAAAGTAACAATGGGAAGAATTATCGGAATTGACTTAGGGACAACAAACTCGGTAGTCGCCGTGATGGAAGGTGGTGAACCTGTCGTCATTCCTTCATCTGAAGGTGGACGACTGATTCCATCGGTGGTCGCCATCAACCCCAAAACGGGAGAACGTTTAGTCGGTAAAGTCGCACGCAACCAAGCCGTGATGAATCCAGAAAACACCATTTTCTCGGTCAAACGCTTTATGGGGCGCAAATTCAGCGACAAACAAGTTCAAGAAACCACCAAAATTGTGCCATATATTGTCTCTGCCGCACCAAATGGTGATGTGCGTGTAAAAATGGGAGACCGTGATTATAGTCCCCCAGAAATTTCTGCCATGATTTTGCAAAAAATTAAGGCAGATGCAGAAGCGTATCTTGGCGAAACTGTAGACCGCGCTGTCATCACCGTTCCCGCTTATTTCAACGATGCTCAACGGAATGCAACCAAAGATGCGGGTAAAATTGCGGGCTTAGAAGTATTGCGGATTATCAACGAACCAACCGCTTCTAGCTTGGCGTATGGTCTTGGTAGCCACAAAAATGAAATCATCGCTGTCTACGATTTGGGCGGTGGTACATTCGATATTTCCATTTTGGAAGTCGGTGACGGTGTGTTTGAAGTCCGTAGCACCAACGGCGATACCTTCTTGGGTGGCGATAACTTCGATGAACGGATTATCGGTTGGTTGGCAGATGAATTTAGACGCGAAAACGGAATTGACCTGCGCCAAGACCGCCAAGCCTTGCAACGCCTTAAAGAAGCCGCTGAAAAAGCCAAAATTGAGCTTTCGAGCGTGATGACCACCGAAATTCAATTGCCATTCATCACAGCCGATGCAAGCGGTCCAAAACACTTGAATGTGTCACTTTCTCGTGCCAAGCTAGAACAACTTGTGCGTGACTTGGTTGACCGTTCTATCGAACCCTGCCGTAATGCGATTAAAGATGCAGGCATTAGCGTGAACGACATCAACACTGTGATTTTGGTCGGTGGGATGACCCGTATGCCCATCGTTCAAGAAGCCGTCGAAAAATTCTTTGGCAAAGCCCCAAGCAAGGGTGTGAATCCAGATGAAGTTGTGGCACTCGGTGCGGCAATTCAAGGTGGTGTGTTGGCAGGTGACGTGAAAGACATCCTTTTGCTCGATGTCACACCACTGTCACTGGGTGTCGAGACACTTGGCGGTGTTGCAACCCCGATGATTGAACGCAATACCACTATCCCAACCAAAAAATCGCAAGTGTATTCCACTGCCGCCGATAGCCAAACCCAAGTCGAAATCCATGTCGTGCAAGGTGAACGTCCGATGGCAAGCGATAACAAATCATTAGGACGCTTTATTTTGGATGGTATCCCCCCTGCCCCGCGTGGTGTGCCACAAATCGAAGTGACATTCGATATTGATGCCAATGGTATCTTGAGTGTATCGGCACAAGACAAGGCAACAGGTCGCAAGCAACATATCACCATCACCGCCAGCAGTGGCTTGAGTGATTCTGAAATTGATAACATGATTAAAGAAGCAGAAAAACATGCCAGCGAAGATGCCAAACGGCGCGAGATGGCAGAAGTGAATAATCAAGCCGAAAGCGCGATTTTCTCCGCAGAAAAATTATTGCGTGACTATGGTGATAAAATCCCAGAAAATGCCAAAAAAGCCACCAATGAACACATTGAAGGTGTGCGTAAGGCAAAAGAAAGTGGCGATGTAGCCAAGATTAAAGCGGCTGTGGATGCACTCAGCGCCCACATCCAAACCATCGGCGGACAAATGTATCAACAAGCCCCAGAAGATGGTGCTTCTGCCAACGGACAACCTGCGGGTGAAGATGTCATTGATGCCGAATTCACCGATGCGTGATTCATAACATAAACGACCAACAGGGTGATGAAAGGCTTCATCACCCTATTTTGCTTTATAGCACCTGTGGGCATAAATCGCCCATTTTTATGATACACGGCTAAACTGTAGGGACATCATACAAGATGTCCTAACCAACCATCAACTGTAATCAAGGTAAACCTATTATGGCACGAGATTATTATGAAGTATTGGGCGTTGGACGCAACGCCACCAAAGATGACATCAAACGCGCCTTTCGTAATTTGGCAAAACAATATCATCCAGATGCCAATAAAGCCGCCGATGCCGAAGCCAAGTTCAAAGAAATTAACGAGGCATATGAGATTTTATATGATGATGAAAAACGCGCCCGTTATGACCGTTTCGGTCATGCAGGTGTGACGGGCAACGCGGGTGCTTCTGGATTTAACGGGGCTGGATTTAGTGGTTTTGGTGGTTTTGAAGAAATTTTTGAAGAATTTCTCAATAATGCGGGCTTCCGCACGAGCAACAATTCACGCAATCGCAAAGGTCCCAAACAAGGGAGCGATAGGCGGGTCAATGTCACCATCAATTTTGAAGAAGCTGTCTTTGGGACAGAACGCGATATTGAATTTGACCGTTTTGAAGTATGTGAAACATGCGCGGGAACAGGTGCAGAAGCCGGTCATAACCCTATCACATGCCCACAATGTAATGGCACAGGCGAATATCGCCAAGTCCAGCAAGGATTTTTGGGGTCTATGGTGCGCGTCACCGCTTGTCCGCGTTGCGGTGGAAAAGGCACAATTGTCGAGAAACCTTGCCGTGTTTGCGATGGCAGTGGGCGCATCAAAAAACGGGCTACGCTAAATGTCAAAATACCCGCAGGGGTGCATAGTGTCATCCAAATTCAACATGCAGGGCAAGGTGATGTCGGTGATTTAGGCGCACCGCGCG
>CALDGT010001003.1 GCA_937942935.1 uncultured Chloroflexota bacterium
AAAATTATCACCCCAAAGCAATGTACCTTCTTCTGGCAAAATATACTCAAGCGTAACCCCTTCATTTTGGGCGGCAAAAATATCACCGACATAACCCGCCGCAATTGCCCCATCTCCTGTTGTGAGCAAGGGGACAACATCGGCACTTGCCCCGACAAATGCCAAAACAGAGGGGCGCAATTCCATCAGTTTGGCTTCTGCTTGGGCTAATTCGTCTAAATTGGTCGTGTTAGGGTCGTAACCAAGTGTCTTGAGGGTGATACCTAATGATGTGCGAATGCCATTCCATATAACCAGTTTGCCACTGAACTCGTCTTTCCATAAATCAGACCATGAGGTGATGGGGGTGGTTACTTTTTCTGGGTTAATTACAATCCCAAATGTCCCCCAATTATATGGGACAGAATGACGATTTTGTGGGTCATAGGCGAGGTCGCGGAAGTTTGGCGAAATGTTACGGAAATTGGTCATCACAGAATAATCTAATTCTGCTAATAACCCTTCAGAGATGGCAACCGCCACATATTCATTATTTAATACCGCCACATCATATACTTCGCCATTGCGTAAATTACGCATCGCTTCGTCTTGGGATTCATAGGTGATAAGTTCTATGGCAACCCCGGTCTCTTGGGTGAACTGGTCTAAAATTTCTTGAGGAATATCGTCTTGCCAATTGTGTAGCCGAATAGATTTGGCTAATGGTGGCAGTGTAGTATTATCGGGTTCGGGTGTGTTTGGCGTGCAAGCTATTAGGACTAACACGCCAATCATCATGAATAAAAATGGGGTGCCATGTCGCTTTGTGAAGGTTATCATCGAATTATCTCACTTCTCCAGCCGTTTTATGACTATGGTATCATAAAGAGTATGAATTTGGTGAGATTTTAGCAGATTTTAGTTTAATATTGCTACTCAATTTGATGATAGTTTTAAGCTAGTTTCTTCGCAACAACTCAAGAATATCATTTGCAAAATTACGAGTGCTAACAGGCTTGGCAAAATAGCCATCAAATCCTGCTTCTGATGCTTGTTTTTTGACTTCTGCTGAATGATAAGCGGTCACAGCAATACAAGGTAAGTTCTTGAGTGCCTGATTTGCGCGAATTTCGCTTAATAGCCCAAATCCGTCCATACCGGGTAGGGCAAAATCAATAATCACGCCATCGTAACGATTTTCTTGAAGATGATGTAAGGCTTCTTCTGCACTGGTGGCGGTATCTGCTTGAACATTTGCCAAATTTAATAGGCTACTCATGACCTGAGATGTATCGAGTTCATCTTCAACAATTAACAGTTTCATACGCTCATCCTTTTCTATTCGTCATCCTCTAACGCTGAAGCGATTCTATCATGTAAATCTGGGACATCAATTAATAAATTTAATAAATTTTGGATAAAAGTTCTCGGTGTAAGTGGTTTTGTGATGTAATTATGAAATCCTGCCGCCATTGCCCGTTCACGGTCTCGTATCATGGCATGGGCTGTAAATGCGATGATTGGGACGGTGCGTAATCTTGGGTCTTGTTGTACCAATTCATTCATCCCCCAGCCATCTAATACAGGCATAGATAAATCAGATAAGACAAATCGTGGGGTGTGTTTTGAAATCAGTTCAAACCCTTCTTGACCATTGGTTGCTGTCAAAACAGTCGCTCCACAACGCTCCAATAACATTTGCGCCAGCATAAGGCTATCGGGTTCATCATCTATCACCAAAACTGTCCAACCTTTGAGCAAATCGGGGCTTACTTTGAATATCATGACTTGTCCTCCGCTTTGATTTCCTCTTTTTCGACTAATGGTAATGTCACAGTAAATATACTGCCTTCATTCACCTTACTTTTTACGGTGACTTTTCCACCAAGCGCAACGGCTAATCGGCGTACAATCGCAAGACCAAGCCCTGTCCCCCCATAAGAACGCCTAGACGAACTATCTACTTGCCTAAATTCTTCAAAAATAATATCTTGCATGTGTGCAGGGATGCCAATGCCTGTATCTGTTGCGCGAATGATGAGATTATTTTCTTCACGGGTGATATCTATGCTCACTGACCCTTGATGTGTGAATTTGATGCCATTCGAGCATAAGTTGGTGATAATTTTGATGAGGGAATCTTCATCTAACATAACCTGCTTGGGTATATCATCTGCTACAGAATAGGTGAACGCAATCTTTTTCTCTTTTGCCAGCACACTCAGTTGCTCATGAATGCGCCGAATGACTTGGCGAATACTGAGTGGGACAGGGTGAAACGACATGCGTCCTGCTTGGATTCGGCTAATATCGAGAATATCATTAATCAGATTAAGCAATCGCTCGCTGTTGGTCTCGATGCGCTGTACCTGAAAGGCTTGTGGTTCTGTTAATTCACCATCCATCAATAGCACACCCGAAAATCCTAAAATTGCGCTTAGGGGTGTACGGAGTTCATGACTCATGACCGCCAAAAATTCATCTTTTAGGCGAGAGGCTTCTAATACTTTTTCGTTTGCCAGTTGCAATTCTTCGTTCTTAAGGTTAATTTCGTCAATCCGAGTTTTTAGGCGGTCTGCCATCGTATTAAAACCTGCCGAAAGTTGACCAATTTCGTCTTTACTGCGAATTTTGCTTCGTATATCTAATGCGCCAGCCCCAAATTGTGAGACCATATTTCGGAGTGCGATAATTGGGCGGGCAATTTGGCGCGATAATAACAAGCTAATTGCTATCGAGATGAAGATGGCAATCACTAACCCCAAGAAAATATTTTGGATGGCTTGTGAGATGGGGGCAAAGGCTTCATCGGTGGGGCGCTCGACCAATAATACCCAATTGGGTCCCGTAATCGGCAACGCGCTTCCAATCACATTCCCAGCAATGGGGCTATCATAATAATGGACATCCAACGGAATTTGGCGCAGAGCAGAGGCAAAAGCAGGAATATCAGCTAAATTGTAACGGGCGTCCACAATTGCCACATCTCGATGCACCATCACATTCCCTCGTCTATCCAATAACATGGCATAACCCGTTTGCCCCAATTGCAAATCGCGGATGACATCCCATGTTGTTTCGAGGTCAATAATTGCTCCAACCACGCCAATAAATGTGCCTGTGTTATCATAAATAGGTACACTCAGGCTGATTTCGGGGGTGCGATTAATGACACGTACATTACTAAAATAAGTCTCGCCACGCTCTGGACGGAAGAAAATTTCATCTTCACTTCGATTAATGAGTGTTTCTGCTTCTATAGGAATACTATTGACGATACCCCCAATTTCATTCCCATCTACATCCATTAACCAGATACTTTTATAAATATTTTTGTCGGTTTGGGTTGAATTGATATAACTTTCAATATAGTTATTCAGGTTATTTGTGCTGAGTTGCAATCCGAACCCACTTTGCCCAATAGCACGCAATACATTGACAATATCTTGGACAAATAAGGTCACTTGCTCAGAGACAATGAGTGTGACCTCTGTTTGGCGTGCTTCGACTTCTTCTGTGACTAGTTGTGTGGTGGCACGATAATTGATGAGCGATACAACACCAATCGGAATACTCGCCACCACAATTAGCACGAGCAATAAGCGAAATTGTAGGCGACGAAAGATTGCCATCATTGCGTCTCCGGGTTAATCCACGTATTGAATAACGACTGAATTTTACCGCTTGAGTCTAACTCTGCCAAAGAGTTGTTAATAAATGTGAGCAAATCGGTATCGCCTGCTTGTACCGATATGCCTAAGCCCGCAGGTTGCAAAATTTCGCCAACCACACGCACATTAGGATGTGTTTTGATATATTCCAGTGTATTGATGTAATCATTAAATATCACATCAACCAACCCGCCATCCAAATCATCTAATGAATCGAGTGTATCGGTATAACGGCGAATTTCTAATGCAATTCCTTGCTCATCTCTGAGGCTGTTTGCGTATCGTTCTCCTGTAGAGCCTTCTTTTACACCGACAGTCCGCCCTGCGAGGTCTGTTATAGTGGTAATATCGGTAATGCCACCATGTGTTGCCATAATCAACCCTGTTTGCAAATAAGGATTGCTCATATCTACCACATCTTCACGGGCTTGGGTGATGTACATCCCTGCGATGACCGCATCTATGTTGCCTGCTTGTAATTCTGGGATTAAATCGGCGAATGCCATTTCACGCCAAACAATTTCGATACCGAGTGGCTTGATAATTTCGTTCATTAAGTCCACATCAAAACCAATGAGTTCATTTGTTTGCTCATCTCGATATTCAAATGGGCGGGTGATTGCTGTTCCAATGATAATCTGACCAGCATTTTGTAATTCAGAAAGGCGCTGATTGGTTTGTTCTGGAGATTCTGTTGTAGCAGGCGCTGAATTGCCTGTACAGGCGGTCAA
>CALDGT010001004.1 GCA_937942935.1 uncultured Chloroflexota bacterium
CGATATATGCGAAAATGGGGTAAAAGCCGCCAGAGAAGCGGGTGCATCTGTAGTTATCCTCGATACGGCTGGTCGTCTGCAAATTGATGAACGCCTGATGGACGAACTACGCGAGATTAAAAAACGCACCAATCCCGCCGAAATTTTGTTAGTCGCAGATGCCATGACGGGGCAAGAGGCGGTCAATATCGCCAACGGCTTCAACGAAAGTGTTGGCATTACCGGTCTCATCCTCACGAAAATTGATGGTGATGCGCGGGGTGGCGCGGCAATTTCGATGCGGGCAGTGACCAATGTCCCGATTAAATTTTTGGGGACATCCGAAAAGATAGATGGCTTTGAAGTTTTTCATCCAGACCGCCTCGCAGACCGCATTTTAGGCATGGGCGATATGATGTCGCTCATCGAAAAAGCAGAAGAAGCGTATGATGAAGAAGAAGCCGAGCGTTTGCAACGCAAAATGATGAAAAATCAATTCACCTTACAAGACTTTTTGGAGCAACTCCAAAAAATCCGTAAGATGGGTCCACTTGGGCAAATCATGGGAATGATTCCGGGTGTGAATAAATTGCAAATGCAAGGCGCATTCAACCAAGAAGATGCCGAAAAGCGTCTTAAACGGGTCGAGGCAATTATCAATTCGATGACCAAGAAAGAACGTGAAAACCCCAAAATCCTCAATGCCAGCCGTCGTAAACGGATTGCAACAGGGAGTGGGGTCGAGGTACGGGATGTGAATGAAGTCATTAAGCAATTCCAGCAAATGCAAGAACTCATGGGTCAATTACGCAAAGGGCGTATGCCCAATATACCGGGCTTATCTAACTTGAATAAGCGGTAGATAACCCAACCTATTTATTCGATAATCAAAAATTATGCCAATAGGCAATCATCAGGAGAAAAATTAACACATGGTCAGCATTCGTTTTGCTCGCGTTGGGCTTAAAGGTCAACCAGAATATCGCATTGTCGTCGCCGATTCTCGCCGTTCACGCGGGGGCAGATATATCGAAATTATCGGGCATCACAATCCCCGTACACGCCCCTCTACCGACATTGTAGATGAAGCACGCGCCTTGTATTGGTTGGGCGTTGGCGCACAACCCACCGAAGCGGTTCAATCAGTTTTCAAACGCACAGGCACATTTACACGTTTTGACCGCATGAAAAAAGGTGAATCGGTTGATGCTTTGGTTGCCGAAGCCAACGCTAATAAAGTGACCGTAGACCCACGTACCAATTACCCATCGCCCGAATCTGGCAAAGGCAAAAAAGCCCGCGAAGCCGCCAAAAATCAATAAGGGATTCTCATGGCTAAAGAACTGGTGGAATACATCGCTCAAAATTTGGTCAATGACCCGTCTCAGGTGCATCTCAAAGAAAAACGCACCCCATCCTCTATCATCCTCGAATTGCGGGTGGCAAAATCGGATATGGGGCGTGTAATTGGCAAGCAAGGGCGTGTGGCAAACGCCATCCGTTCTTTGTTACGTGTTGTCTCGACAAAAGATGATGTCCGCATCATTTTAGAAATTGATTGATTCGTTTGATGGTGATATGACATATCATGTCACCACAATATCTCGTTATGTATCTGTAGGGGCTTGCCATGGCAAGCCCCTACATCATGAATAGCCTAGATAATACCCTACAAATCCCTCATCATTACCTGACAAGGATATAACATGACCCCTACTCCACCGCCGTTTTTATTACTCGGAAAAATTTTGCGTCCTCATGGGATTCGCGGTGAATTGCGCGTGCAACTCATGACCGATTATCCAGAGCGCATCACCAAACTCAAAAAAATTGCCATCGGAGAATCACCAACATCATCAAAAGCCAAATTTTATACTGTCGAATTTATGCGCCTACATCAAGATTATGGTTTGCTCAAACTCAAAACGGTAGATGACCGCAATGCCGCCGAGTTATTCCGTGATTTATTTGTCATGGTTAAAACAGAAGATGCTGTGCCACTAGCAGATGATGAAGTTTATTTATACCAACTCATTGGCATGGTGGTTAAAACCGATTCGGGTGAGGTCATTGGCACATTAGAAGATGTCTTAGAGACAGGTGCAAATGATGTGTATATCGTCAAGAAAGATTTAGGTGGTGAAGTCCTCATCCCCGTCATTCCCAGTGTTGTATTATCCACCAATACAGAAGAACGTCTCATCACAGTGCATTTGCCAGAGGGGTTACTGGGTGGCATCACAGACGAGGATTAGATTTTTGGCAAAATTATTTTTTACGCTTATAATGGGCAAAATATACACGATTATGAGTAAAAAATAATGATGGACGAGCGATTATATTGGTTGGGTTTTAGCCTTATCTCTAGCATCGGCATGAAGCGAATCGAAAAATTAACCAAGCAATTCGGCTCGCTTGGCAATGTTTGGAACGCAGATGAAAAGTTATTGCGAGATGCAAAATTAGGGGACAAACTCATCGAGAAATTGCTCATCCAACGTCAAAAGCTCGATTTACAAACAGAATACAACAAATTAAGCAAGTATCAGGCTCATATGCTGATATTCACGGATGAAGACTATCCTGCCACACTACGAACTATCAGTGACCCGCCTCCCGTGTTATATATTCGCGGGAAATTGCTCCCGCAAGATGAAAAAGCATTAGCTGTAGTGGGAACGCGCAAATGTACCCGTTACGGCAAAGATGTGAGCGCCCATTTATCTGAACAATTGGCACAAAGTGGGATAACCATTATCAGTGGATTAGCACAAGGCATAGACGCATCGGCACACGAAGGAGCATTAAAAGGGAATGGGAGAACATTAGCGATTTTAGGCTGTGGAGTAGACCGTATTTACCCAACACAAAACACAGAACTCGCCCAAAAAATTATTCAGCGAGGGGCGCTCATTAGTGAATTTCCGATAGGTACACCCCCGTTAGCCGATAATTTTCCGCGCAGAAATCGCATCATTAGCGGGTTATCGCTTGGTGTTTTGGTCATCGAAGCCCCAGAAAAAAGTGGCGCACTCATCACAGCAAGCGTGGCGGCAGAACAAGGGCGTGAGGTATTTGTGATACCCGGCAACATCACCAATAATATGGCAGGGGGAACAAATAAATTACTTCAAGATGGTGCAAAATTAGTTGTATCAGCAAAAGATGTTCTGGATGAGTTACGCTTTGAATATGCGCTTGTGCAAACACGTACCAAAACAGAAACCATTCATCCATCCACAGATGAAGAGTCATTTATCCTCAAATTTATTCGTCAAGAACCCACCCATATAGACGACATCATCCGCCAATCGGGATTAAATAGTGCAGAAGTCATGGGTTTATTAACCATTTTAGAATTAAAAGGGCTTGCACAATCGGCAGGATACATGCAATATAGCCTCGTTACATAATCAATATAGCTTGTTTTAGCTACGAGGTTAATTTATTATGACAGAAAATTTATATGCACTTGTGTTAGCTGGCGGTGGGGGGACACGCTTGTGGCCCATGAGTCGAAAAGATACTCCAAAACAATTGCTCCCACTGGTAGATAATCGGACGATGTTCCGCACAAGTGTAGACCGTATCGCAAAAATTTTGCCACCAGAACGGATTTGTGTTGTGACAGGTGGCGATTATGTTGAGCGCATGATGGCAGAAGTGCCACAAATTCCAAAAGAAAATTTTTTCATTGAGCCAGAAGGTCGCAATAGCGCCCCTGCCGCCGCTTTTGGGATTTGGATGATTCACCAGCGCAATCCAAATGCGGTAGTCGCTCTGCTCACCGCCGACCATCATATCGTCAAAGAAGATTATTTCTGCGAAGCCATCATCGCCTCTTATCAGTTGGCGCAAGAAGGCTATATTGTCACATTGGGGATTTCGCCAACCTACCCCGCCACTGGTTTTGGGTATATTCAACAAGGTGATATTATCCGTAAAATGAATGGGTTCACCAGTTACCAAGCGGTGCGCTTCACAGAAAAACCAGATTTAATCGCCGCAACAGAATTTGTCGCCTCTGGACAATATACATGGAATAGTGGTATGTTCATTTGGACGACCAAAAATGCCAAAGAAGAATTTGCCACACAACAACCTGTTATGTTCAATCTTTTTGAACAATTAGCACCTAGCATTGGCACATCCGATTATGCTGATACCTTAAAAACCATTTGGGCAAAAATGCCATCTATCTCAATTGATTATGCCATCATGGAAGGCGCGAAACAAATGGCGGTCATCCCCGCCGATATTGGGTGGAGCGATGTGGGGAGTTGGGCATCTTTATTTGAAGTTCACAAAACCGATAAATTTGGGAATGTGTTCAAAAGCAAGAGCAAAGAGCGTGTAATTTTAGATACACACGACACAATGGTCTATAGTGACCGTATGATTGTCACCATCGGGATTCACGATTTGATTGTGGTAGATGCCGGTGATGTGTTATTTGTTTGTCATAAAGACCGTTCTCAAGATGTCAGAGAAGTGGTAAACCACTTGCGCTCTAGCAAAAAACATGATTATCTTTAGAACAATCGCATTGGATAAGTTATAGGAATTAGGCATGAGTGAAGCCATACAACAAGTTTATTGTGTCAAATGCAGAGAAAAACGCGACATCATTGAGCCAGAAGCCATTTTTACCAAAAATGGCACACCCGCGTTACGAGGAAAATGTGTCGTTTGTGGCACAACACTCTTTCGCATGGGCGCGACTCCAGCCCATGACGGATTAGAAAAACCCGTCATCGAAAAAAGTGATAAACCAAAAGAGAGTCGCAAATCATCTAAAAAAGAATCTACCAAATCTGCTAAAAAAGGTGCAGATAAAGGTAAATCTGCGCCTGCATCCAAAAAACGCGCAAAATCGGCTAAGACAAAATTAGTCATCGTTGAATCACCCGCAAAAGCCCGTACCATCGGCAACTTTTTGGGTAAAGATTATGTCGTGGTCGCTTCTAAGGGACATGTGCGCGATTTATTGGTCACACAACTCTCGGTAGATGTCGAAAATAATTTCGAGCCAAAGTACCGTGTCCCCAACGAAAAACGTGACGATGTTCGCCTGCTCAAAAAAGAAGTCGAAAGTGCCAGCGAGATTTTTCTGGCGACTGATGCTGACCGCGAAGGTGAAGCAATTGCATGGCATTTGATTCATGCCACTGATATGGACGAAACCAAAGTGGAACGGGTTATTTTTCATGAAATTACCCCTCATGCCATCCAAGAAGCCTTTGCACATCCGCGCCATATTGATATGTCATTGGTAGATGCGTATCAAGCCCGCCGTGTGTTAGACCGTTTGGTGGGGTATAACATCAGCGAGTTGCTGTGGGATAGAGTCCGCAATCGGCTTTCGGCAGGTCGCGTGCAAAGTGTGGCGGTGCGTCTCTTGGTAGACCGTGAACGGGAAATTGAAGCCTTTACCCCAGAAGAATATTGGACACTCGATGCCAAAGTTCAAAAACAGGCTAGTGATAAGCGCCCATTCATCATCCGATTGGTCAAAATCAAAGATGAGGATGTGTCGCTCAAAGCCGAGGGCGATGTTAGACCACATTTAGACCCACTCGAAAAAAGCCTGTACATGGTAGAAGATATTAAGCGTGGCACTCGTAAACGTCGCCCATCTGCCCCGTTTACTACCAGTACCTTACAACAAGAAGCCTCACGACGGCTCGGTTTTAATGCTATGCGGACGATGAGAACAGCCCAACAATTATATGAAGGGATTGATTTGGGGGTAGAAGGCACTGTCGGTCTCATCACTTATATGCGTACCGACAGCACCAATGTCTCGCAGATGGCACAAGAAGAAGCCCGCGAGTATATCATCAATCGCTTCAATAAAGAGTATGTGCCAGATGAATTGCCAAAATATAAAACCAAAGCCAAAGGCGCACAAGAGGCACACGAAGCCATTCGCCCAACCAGTATTTTGCGCCTGCCAAGCACCCTAGAGTCATCGCTAACCCGCGACCAGCTCAAATTATACAAACTGATTTGGGAACGGTTTATTGCCAGCCAAATGGCAAATGCGGTGTATGATACCCTACGCATCGAAGTCCGTGCGGGAAAAGATTACCTATTCCGTGTATCGGGCAGTGTGGTCAAATTTCAGGGATTTTTGGCAATTTATGAAGAAACTCGTGATGAAGATGCCCCACTCGATGAGGACGAAGGGCGTATTTTGCCAGAAGTCCAAATCGGCGAGGTGTTACACCTCATCCAATTGTTACCAGAGCAACATTTCACCCAACCCCCACCCCGCTTTACCGAAGCGAGTTTAGTACAAACACTCGAAGAATTTGGGATTGGTCGCCCAAGCACTTATGCACCTATCCTCAAAGTCATTCAAGAGCGCGATTATGTCGAAAAACAAGACAAACGCCTCATCCCTACCGAAACGGGGAAATTGGTGAATGACCTGTTGGTGCAATATTTTGCAAATGTAGTCAATTATCAATTCACGGCACACATGGAAGAAGAATTAGACGATATTGCCGATGGCAACATGCAATGGAGACCAATGGTGCGTGAATTCTATACACCTTTTGAAGCCCAACTGCAACATGCCCGCCAACACATGCCGACCATGCGCCAAGATGATTATATCGGGCGTGCTTGTCCAAATTGCGAGACAGGTCAATTACAAATTAAGCATGGGCGTTGGGGTAAATTTATTGGGTGTGATAATTACCCAGAATGCAATTATACCGAAGCCTATATCGAACTCACAGGTGTTGCTTGCCCTAAATGTGGGTCTGAGCATGGCGGAGAATTACTCGTCCGCAAGACCAAACGAGGACGCATCTTCTATGGATGCACTCGTTATCCCGAATGTGATTATTCATCGTGGAAATTGCCCAATCAGGGCAAGAACAACGATACCGATGCAGGTGATGATGAGCAAAATGAAGATGAACGCATCGCCAGTTACTATTAGTGACCAGAGGGGGAATTTAGTCCCCCTCTTTAACAAATTTTTGACAGCGTTTCAATTTGTGGGTAACATCAAATTCATAAAAAATTTTTGGCAGATTTTTGTTATATCTTGTACAATAAACATCAAGCGCGTGGGAATTTAACCAACGAAAGGCATCACTCATGGCAGATGATTTCGACATGGATGACGAATTAGACGAATCGGGTGATGAAACACCCAAGAAAAAAGCCAAAAAGCCTCCAAAAGAAGCAAAGGCAAAAGATACTAAAAAAGATGATAAACCCAAAAAACCCTTGCTGAAGGGAATTCGGGATTGGGCGGTTGATACTTATAACGGCTTATTCAAAATTGTGATTGAGCCACAACTGCCTAAATATCGGGTGTTGTTATGGATGATTTTATCATTCTTGTTCGGCATGTTTTGGGCATATAACATTGTTTCGGTCATCTACTATAATGGCTCACCGCATCAACTTAATGCAGGCGCACGCGATAACTGGATTATCAATGTCGCTGGCGGATATCAAGCTGGCATTATCAGCGCAGATGATGCAAAAGCGCAACTCGCTCGTGTCGAGAATCCATTGCGCTCGGTTGACCGTTTGCTTGCAACCGAAAGTGTATCTGCACCCATCAAATCTGCATTGACGACTGTTCGACCAATTGCCGAAAGTGTTGGCGCAGGCACAGCCGCCCCCACCCCACAAGGTATCATCGGTGATATTTTGGGATGGGTCATCAGTGGCATTTTATTCATCGCCATCTCTTGGATTATTGCGATTGCATGGGGGTTGCTCATTGGCGGTTATGTTGAACGCTTCTGGGAACGTATTCGCCCCAAGAGCGAAGAAGAAATCGCCAAAAACGAAGAAGCAAAACGCACTGTAGAGCAAATGCGTGAGCGCAAACGCCTAGAAGAAGAACTCAAGGCGAGTACCGTCAAAGAAGCAGGGACAAGTAATTATGGCGCTCCTTTGATGCAAAAGATTGCACCGTATACCAAAGGGCGTCAATTTGATGAATCATTCGCCATTGAAGATGCAGATGATAACTTTTTGGGTGAATGTGGTGCGACCATCGCACATACCATTGGTGATACACAAGAATTATCGGCGATTGAAGTTTGGTTATTCGACAAAGAAGATTTTGTCAAGACATTCACCAAAATCTTCGCCTCTGAACATGCTTATAATGATTATGCCATTCGCGCAGAACTTGAATCGCGCGTAGATGACCCTGCAACCGATATTGTGGTCATTAAACCCGGTGCTACGCTGGAATTGGTCAGCAAAATGTTGCGTGTCCAAGCAAAAATTGCCGCCGTCACCCCCGGTACAGATAGCTCCTTACCACCCAATAGTCATTTCTCTGCCCTCACATTACAAATGCAAGGGTGGGAGAAAAAATCGGCTACCGGTGGCGGAGATGTTCCACCGACGCCAATAAAAGTACCAACACCTGTAGAAGAAGCGGTTGTTCCACCGCCTCTCAAACCACCGATGTCGCCAACAGGCGCTCGTCCGTTGGATGCCTATGAGGTTGGTCCGCCACCACCACTCCCAACCACCAATAAACCACCGATGTCGCCAACAGGCGCTCGTCCATTGGATGCTTATGAGATTGGTCCGCCACCACCACTGCCCAATACAGGGGTAACAAAACCATCATCACCGCCTCCGTTACCATTTGATGATGACGAAAACGATCCATTTGGTGGGACGGGCGACTTTACCCCAATTAATGGGTAAGGAATTTTAAGATAAAGTTGTGTATAAAAAACGGTGGAGCATCACACTCACCGTTTTTTTATTTCTAAGGGACATTCACACGATGACAAAACTGGCTATCCTTGCCGATATTCACGGCAATTTACCCGCACTAGACGCTGTTTTAGATGATATTTCTCAATTGGATGTAGATGCAATTATTGTTGCAGGCGATTCTGTCAATGGTGCGCCATTTTCTGCACAAGTATTAGAACGACTTGTAGATATAAAAGCACATATCATCCGTGGTAATCATGAATTTTATGCGCTTGAGCATGATACGCCTAGAGTACCAATAGAACGCAAAGACTTCACCACGCCCATCTGGATGAAGAAAAATTTAGGCAAAAAATGGTTGTATTTTTTGGCGGCATTACCAGATACACTCACCTTGCATTATCCAGATGCAATCAGCCTGCGCGTATTGCATGGCTCGCCTAATAATCACTTTAGAGGCATTTATCCCGCCACAACCCCAGAAGAAATTTATGAGTTGCTCCATACCGTACAAGAAGAAACAGTCATCTTGGCACATACTCATTTGGCAATCAATCGGCACATCGAGATTCAGGGGCGCAAATGGCATTTGATTAATGGTGGCTCCGTTGGCTTGCCCTTAGATGGCGTCCCTAGCCGCGCTAGTTATGTCATTGTAGAGGGAGATTATGAGGGGTGGCAACCTACTTTTCGACAGGTGATGTATGATAATTCAGATGTGTTTGAGGGATTTATTCAATCTAATTTCATTCAAATGTGTGGGTCAACAGGTCGGTTGATGGTTGAAGAATTTCGATATGCTCGCCCATTTATCTATCCGTTCATCCAATGGCATAAAACCCATCATGCCGATAAACCCGATTCTTTGGAATTGGCAGAAATCTTTCTGAAATTGGATTATAAATCCGAAATTTTAGAATATGTGCCTATACATTATAAACAATTGGCAGAGTCATATACCTGATTATAGAAAATTCCCCTTCTCCAATTTAGGAAGGGGAAAATCTAATTTTATTTAATTTTTTTAATTTTGAAGGTGAGGGTCTCACCACTGGGGACAACCGCCTTCACTTTTTCGCCCTTTTTATGCCCTAATAGAGCTTTACCGATAGCACTTTCATGCGAAATTTTGCCCTCACGCGGATTTGATTCTGCCGCACCAACAATCAAATAGGTTTCATCTTCGTCCGAACCTTCTT
>CALDGT010001005.1 GCA_937942935.1 uncultured Chloroflexota bacterium
TATCGTGTTTTTAATATTTTTTGTTGTTATGGGGACATCTGCACAAGTCCCATTTTTCCCGCCAGAAAGTGACCCAACTGCAATTGCAGAAAATGCCCCTTATACCGCCATATTCACCGAATTGGCACAAAGTCGCCCACTCGGATTTTTGCTTTACGATTTGAGCCAAGACGAACTTTTAGCAGGTGTGAATATCACCCAACAGTTGCCTGTGGTATCGGCGATTAAAGGACCAATCTTGATGTATTTTCTCAAGTTTGTGCCGATAGAGGTGTGGGGGAGTTTGCCCATAGATTATTGGAATGTTGGGCGCGATGATGTGCCAGAAGATTATGTTTTGGCGTGGGATATGCACCACGACATCCTTAATGATGTGTTTCGGATGATAGTTTATAGTGATAATTATTCAACAGGTGATGTGTTGATATATGCTTATCCTTATACACCGTATGTAGATGATTATAACCCGATTCAAGCCTTTAATGAGTGGTCTTATACCGAAATCGGCATTTCTCAAGATAGTGGGATGCGCGAATGGGATAAAGGGGGGACAGATAACCCTGCCTATATTGAGCGACGTTTTGACCAGCGATTTACAACCATTTATGGTGCAACACGATTTTTTAATAACACCGTTTCGACTCTTGATTTAGCACGTTATTATTATTGGATGTATCACAGCATGTCACGCGATGCGTATGAGGTCGCTAAAGGGGTGATGTCTATTGTAGAAGGGTATCCCGGATTTTTGGAACTGACCGCGCAAAATTTGGGTGGAATACCTGTGAGCAAAGATGGGTTTGTGGGTCCCGATGATGAAAATAATAATCGCCAAGAATGGCTGACCGCAGACGCAGGTTTGATGTTATTTGATGACCGCGATTTGTTGGTGATTTCGATGTCGGTGAATGGGGGAGACCGCACCGATGAGCTATATGCGGAACTAGAACGCATTGTCCGCACAGACCGTGATGAACTCTATTGGAATCCTGCTTATGATTACATCACATGGATGCGGAGTGATGATAGCGCCTATGGGGAAAATAATTTATCTACAGAAGCCTTATATTTCATCGCCGATTATTTATACGAACAAGGCATTATTTTGGAAGCAGGAACAGATTATAGCCAACAACACGACCAATTTTTATTTGCTCGTGATTTTTGGTTGATAGTATTTCCTGATGATGTTGTGCCATCAACTCGTAACGAAATTCAATCACGGGTGATGGGGATTCGATATGCCGATATTGGGGGGACACTTACCGATGTGGCACGCGAATTGGGGTTGATAATCCCATAAATGCTAACTTTTAGGGCGGATTAGATATAACCCGCCCTAAAAGTAGCTATTGCCCATATCCTGTTGCTTGTGATAATGCACTATAGAGGGGTCTCTCGGCAGGCAGCAGGGCAGGGTTAATGAGGCTATAACCTGCTACTTCGTCGCGCTGTTCCACACGGAACATATTCGCAAAATTCAAATTCCATAAAATCATGCCCTCGATATAAGGCAAAGACTGACCGATTTGAAATGCGCGAATCGTATAATTTAGTTGGTCACGGGCAGTATTATAGGTCATCCACAATTCAGGCGCTTCTGTAGGGAG
>CALDGT010001006.1 GCA_937942935.1 uncultured Chloroflexota bacterium
TACGCCCAGAATCGAAAGCGGTTGTTGCCGATTTACGCGCCAAAGGCATCGAAGTGGCAATGTTTACAGGTGATAATCAACAAGTGGCGAATAATATCGCCAAACAAGTTGGGATTACCCGTGTTCACGCTGGATTGATGCCAGAAGACAAAGTGACTGCGCTCAAACAATTACAATCCGAAGTCGGTGCTGTGGCGATGGTGGGGGATGGTGTGAATGATGCCCCTGCGTTGGCACTCGCTGAAATTGGGATTGCGATGGGGGCGGCTGGCACAGATGTCGCGCTTGAAACTGCTGATGTGGTCTTGATGGGCGATAAATTAGAACTCATCGCTCAAGCCATTACACTCAGCAAAAAAGCGCGTCGGGTGGTTTGGCAAAATATTATCTTCTCGCTCGGCGTGATTGTGATGTTGGTGATGGGTGCATTATTTATCTCATTGCCGTTGCCATTGGGTGTGTTGGGGCATGAAGGCAGCACCGTGATTGTGGTGTTGAATGGCTTAATTTCGTTGCTTCTGTATCCTGAATATCTGCGTTGGCGCAAAGCCCACGCAAAAGCATAAAGATTATATTCTGTGTAGTGGCATGATAATCCATGCCACTACACCTATAAATTCTTTAACCAATTCAACATAACATCTGCTGTTTGCTGTGGGGCGCTTTGTGGAAATAAATGTCCATGCCCCTCAATCTCGTGATAAGTCATCTCTGGTAAAATTTTGCGAATTGATTTTGTCACCGATGCAAATAAGGTATCGCTGTTCTCACCACGAATGAGTAGTAATGGCATTTTCCCGCGTAATTTTCGTAATTCTCCCCATGTACCCCCATATAATGTGCGGAAATAATAGGCTTCCCACTCACGCTTCCATGCGAGCGTAACCCCTCCATCAGAAGAATGTTTCATACTTTGTGCATAACCGCGTAGAGCTTCATTATCCCAATCGGCAAATAATTTTTTGCCCTTAAAATACTCATAAGCCACATCCACATTTTCAAATGTGGTTTTGCGCTTTTCTGCGCGTTCTGCTAATCCAGTGCTGGCTTTGCGACCTAATAAGCGTGTAAGTTGGAGTGCCTTCATATAGGGGCGGGGCAGGATGGTGGGGTCTAACAAAATCACCGCCTTAAACCGAGACGGGTCTTTGATGGCGGTTAGCAAAGTAGCGATTCCGCCAAAACTATGTCCAATGGCAATCACATCACGAAAATTGTGTTCAATCATGCCCTCATGCAAGTCTTTTGCGACTAATTCTTTCCAGCTATACAATTTTTCTGGAATAGGTGCATTATCCCATAAGGCGCGGGGCATCAGATTAACGACATGATACTGGTCTATAAATGGGCGAAGCATGGGCATATAGGTTTGTGGCGGAAAACCATTCGCTAGGGCAACATGTAATAATTGACCAGACCCGCCAAAATCAAAAATTGGATACATATCAACTCATTTCGGTCACGATAAACTATTTTATCCATAATCTTGACCGATTCATCTCTAAAAACATAGGGGCATTTATATAAATTCCTGTAAAAATTAAGCGAATAGACTTGCGAACATTACCTAAACTTGCTAACCTAAATATAACTTTATAAAAACGTATCAGGTGAGTGTGAGTGTATGTCGAAACCATCAGGAATGATTACTTGTATGACATGCGGGCATGTGAATCGTGCTGGAATTATATTCTGTGAACGATGTGGGGCATCACTTGAAAGTATTGCAATTTCGTATCAAACATCGGGGCTTACACAAGATATTTTGAATAAGGTCGAATCACTGGATGCTGAACAATTATCAGATACTGTCAAAGTAGCAGAATTGGGCAACGATGACCGTGGGAGTACATCTTTATTTCATGGAGAGATGTCGCTCATCCTTGAAATTGATGGCATCGCACAAGTAATAGAAATTCAACCCAAAGAATCGCACGAATATATTATTGGCAGGCATGACCCCGAAGGTGGGTTTATGCCCGATATTGATTTATTGCCATTTGGTGGCTATCGCATGGGGATTAGCCGCAGACATGCCGCCATCACACTCTCTGGAAAACGGCTCAATATCCGCGATTTGGGCAGTAGCAACGGCACATCCTTGAATGGCAATAAACTCGATAAACACGAAGCTCATCAACTTCGTGATGGTGATAAGCTCCGTATGGGTAATTTGACATTTCGGGTGCGATTTGTGAATTAACTGGGTTTATTTTTTGCCTTAAACCCACGCCGAATTTCTTTATATGCCCAATCATAATGACTGCTTGTGGCGGATGTGAAATAAGACCCTAATGTGGTTGTTTTTGTCCAAGCATAAAATTTGGGGGTGAATAATTCTTCATCGGTCATCCCCTCTATAATACGCATTGTTTCTTCATGAGAATTGTTAAATTTTTGTTGAATGTCATTCAGTGGGGTATTTTGATATTTTTCGTAAATATGTTGATTAAGTGCAGGAATTTCACCCCAATTATAATTTTCATGCGGTGTTTTTGGGGTTTCGCCACATTTTCCCGCATGATACCATGTCAATACCATGTGTTGCCATTCATACAGATGCCCTAATACATCTTTTACTGACCAATCGCCAACAATCCCCGAA
>CALDGT010001007.1 GCA_937942935.1 uncultured Chloroflexota bacterium
CTTGATTGGCGCAATCACGGCGGCGGTGTTTTGGTCTGCCCGTCCACAGATGTTCTCATTTGCCTTCGGTAGCATTTTTCTGCTCATCTTATTTCAGTATAAACGCCAAAAAATTGACCGTTTGTGGCTTCTTCCCCCTCTCATGCTGGTGTGGGGAAATTTACATGCAGGATTCTCGATTGGGTTTATCTTCTTGGCAGGATTCATCGGCGGGGAACTGCTTGGACATATCTTTGCCAAAGATAAAACAGGCATCATCCCCATGCGTGGGGTTGGCAAATTGGTTATCATCACAGGCTTATCGGTGGTCGCATTGGTGATTAACCCGTATGGATTCGCTATGTTGCGCGTGCCATTCGAGACCGTGAGTTTGGGTATTTTGCGTGGATATATTCAAGAATGGCAATCACCCGATTTTCAACAACGGCAAACATGGGCATTTTTGGGGATGATATTTTTGCTCATGGGGCTTGCGGGCATGGCAAAGCGCGGTTGGGATTGGACAGAATACGGGCTGGTTTGTGGGACAGCCTTTTTGGGGTTTATGTATGGGCGCAATATCTCGGTTTTTGCGGTGGTGGCTGTGCCTGTCCTCAGTTATCATGCCGATGCGTTTCTGGCACAAAAAGGGTGGCAAATCACCCCACGCACACGGGTTTCTAAATTGCAATCACGCTTGAATATGGTCTTACTCGGTGTGTTATTATTTGGTGGGCTGATGAGTGTATTATCGGTCATTTTGCCCCAGACAGTCGAAAAAGCCCAACGCGAAAACTTGCCTGTGGCAGTCGCCGAATTTATTCAACAAAATCCCCCACAGGGGAATATGTTTAACAGTTATAATTGGGGTGGATATTTCTTATTTGCCTTGCCCAATATCCCTGTATATGTAGATGGTCGTACCGATTTATATAAAGATGAATTTCTCATGCGTTACTTGCGGACTGCATTAGGGCAGGGCGATTGGCGCGGGGTGTTATCTGAAGACGAAATAGATTGGGTTGTGGTAGAAGCGGGTAGTGGATTGGCGCTCAATTTAGCAGAAGAAGCAGGTTGGACAAAAATTTACCCCACCACAGACCACCCAGACGAAACAGCAGTGATTTTTGTGCGAAATATAGAAGGATGACCTCATGACGACAATCAACCTCAAACAAATTGGGCTATTAGGCGACTTTCGCCTGTTGGTGATTTTATTTATCGCTTTTCGGGTGATGATGTTGATGGTTTATCAACCATTACTCATTGATGATGTAGAACGGGGCGTTGGCGCACAAGGCGATAGATTGTATCACTATCAATTGGCAGAATTGACCAAAGACGGACAATATCCTTTTTTTGATTGGTGGAGCGAGTTTCCGCCTATATGGTATGGCATCACCACAACCGTTTATCAATCGCAAGGCGAAGCGGTAGACTATAGCACATGGTCAATTATCATGGCGATGATTGTGTTGATATTTGAGACGGGCAACCTGATTTTAATCCGCGCCATTGGCACACATTTACACGGCGAAATCACAGGGATGATGTTGGGGTGGGTGTATGCACTGTTATTCGCGCCGATTGTCTTTGTCTTTTGGAATTTTGAATCTTTAGTCGCATTTTTCTTGTTGCTCGGCATTTATTACATCCTCAAAAAGCGCGATATTCGGGGTGGTTTGGCGATTGGATTGGGCGCATTGACCAAATTCACCCCCGCTTTGATATTTGGTGCAGTGTTTCGGTATTATCAACCGAGTCGCATTATCAAATTAGCCCTCGTGGCGGTTGGATTGTTCGCGCTGGTGTATGCTGTACTCTTTTTCAATGCACAATCGAATGAGCGTGATACGCGCATGGTGACGACATCGCTCACCGCACAATTTGGTAAAGCCTCTTATCAAACAGTGTGGGCATTGCTCGATGGCAATTATCGCACAGGTAATTTTGGGTCTGTCGAAAGTCACTTTGACCCCACCGCCGCCGATGCACTCTATGGCAATCCGCCCGTTATTCCGTCATGGTTACGATTGGGTGGTGCAATCATCATCGGGTTATTTATTTTCATCACCGCCCGCCGATTTGATGACAAAGGATTTGTAGCATTTGTGACCATTACGGTGTTCATCTTTTTTTTGCAAGCACAAGGGTGGTCGCCTCAATGGTTGGCACAAATTTTGCCACTCATCATTCTGTGTTTTCCGACCAAAAATGGCATTTTAACGGCACTTATTTTGGCAGGGGTGACATTTATCGAATATCCTGTGTTATTTATTCGCACAGGTGATACGGGCGGTGAAATTTCTGGCGCATTAATGACTCCCTTCATCGCACTTGTATTGCTCCGTACAATCATCCTCATCGCGTTGTGTGTTGCGTTATATCTGAAATTACGTCAAGAGCCTGTGAAATGATGAACGAACAAGCCGTATGGCGGGGGAGGCTTCCAACTTATGATGAATTGATGCTTCCCCTCTTGCAACTGGTGAGTGATGGGCAGGTGTATCAACTCGCGCAAGCGGTGAATGGATTAGCCGATTATTTGAATTTGACACTCGAACAACGTGCCGAATTGCTCCCTAGTGGCAAGCGGACACGGTTTGCAGACCGTGTGAGTTGGGCAAAGACACACCTACAAAAAGCCGTACTGCTCGAAAGTGCGGGATGGGGCAAATTTCGCATTACAACACGCGGCATTTGGCTTTTGGGACAACATCCCACGCGCATTACGCACAAGGTTTTGATGCAATTTGAAGAATATGCCCAATTTGCGACACACCGCGCAGAGCCACCACCTATCCCTGTTATGCAGATGGATGATGAATATGAAATCCCCCTCATGGCGCATTTAACCCCCCAAGATGTCATTGATATGGCATACCAAAGCCTGATGTCTGATTTGGCAGATGAATTACTCGAAATGGTCCTCAGCGCCCCGCCCCGTTTTTTTGAGCGATTAGTGATTGAATTGTTGATGGCGATGGGGTATGGTGATGAAAAATCACCAGCGCAAGCAGTTGGGCGGTCTGGTGATAGTGGGATAGACGGGTATATTTATCAAG
>CALDGT010001008.1 GCA_937942935.1 uncultured Chloroflexota bacterium
AATATGGATGTCATTTTGTATAATATCCATACAGGCGAAAAACGGCGCATTTTTTCTGAAAATAATGCGTTTGCCATCGAATGGTCGCCTGATGGTCGGTATTTGACCATTCTCCAGTTTTTTGGAAATACCAACATGAATTCATGGTTATATGACCATCAGACAGGAGAAACCATCAATTGCACCCCACATGAAGGTGATATTCAATTTATCCCTACTGCATGGTCGCCAAATAGCGATGGATTCTTTATGGTGACAAATGAAGGGCGAGAGTTTACGGGGTTGGCATATTATGACATCGCCAAAAAATCGTATGAATGGTATCTTGAGCCTGATTACGATTTTGAATTTTTGACCATCTCAAAAGGTGGCAATGCAATGATTTGGGCTATCAATGAAAACGGGGTATCAAAACTCTATGGCAAGAATCTGAAAACCAATACACCACTTTCTATGCCTCATTTACCGATTGGGGTGGTGAATGGCTTGGCAGTGAATCCTGCTGGGGATAAATTGGCATTGGTCTATGTACGCCCAAGCCAAGCCAGCAACCTGTATGAAGTGGATTTGAAAACAGGCGAGATGCTCGAACTCGGTCAGAGTATGCTTGGTGGCATAGACCCACAAGATTTTATTGAGCCAGAAGCCGTGTTTTATGAATCATTTGATGGTCGCAAAATCCCTGCATGGCTCTATAAACCGAAAACCGTAGATGGGATGCGTTACCCAGTGGTGTTATCTATTCATGGTGGACCAGAATCTCAAGAACGCCCCGCCTATAACTACAATGGGCTGTATCAATATTTGCTCAATATGGGATTTGGGATTTTAGCACCGAATATTCGTGGTTCAACTGGCTATGGCATCAGTTATCAAAAATTAATTCACCGCGACTGGGGTGGGGCAGAATTGCGCGATATTGAACACGCGGCATTATATTTGCGTGGACTCGATTGGGTAGATAGCAATCGTATTGCGGTTTATGGCGGAAGTTTTGGCGGATTTGCAACCTTGAGCGCCGTTACACGCTTGCCACAATATTGGGCGGTTGGGGTGGATATTGTCGGTCCCTCAAACTTGGTCACATTTGCAAAAGCAGTCCCACCATTTTGGAAACCGTTCATGAAGCAATGGGTAGGTGACCCCGAAGAAGACTATGATATGTTAGTTGAACGCTCGCCCATCACGTATGTATCGCAATTGCGTGCGCCGATGTTGATTATTCAGGGTGCAAAAGACCCGCGTGTGGTGAAAGCCGAGAGCGACCAAATGGTAGAAAAAATCCGCGCACAAGGCGGTAAAGTCGAATATTATGTGGATGAAGAAGAAGGTCATGGTGCGACACGACGCGAGAATAGCATCAAGTGGATGGGGATGATTGCCCACTTTTTAGAAGAACAATTGCTGGATATGCCTGTCTAATGCAACTTTTGACGAAAGATTGCGTATAATCTTTAGAGAGTCATTTTATGAAGGATTTAGGAGTTATTCTATGGAAGAAAATCTCAATTCAGAACAACCCATGACTGATGAAGAGAAACGCACTGCTTTTGAGACATTTTTGTCGCATCAAAAACGGGCATTAGAAGAAACAGGCAAAGCATTAGAAGCCTTGTTGCCAGAAGGTTTTCGGGTTCATGGGAGCAATGCCAGCAAAGAATTTACCAAAGGATTTAAGGTGTTGGTGAATGCCGCTATGCAAGAACTCCGCAAAGCCCGCAAATCGGCAGAAGAAGGCGAAACCCCAGAAGATGGAGAAGAAGCCCCTATTTCGACGACAGGCAAGACCAAAGTCCGTGTGAAAGTAGAATAAATGAGATTGGGTGGATATAAAAACGAACCGTTTTTATATCCACTTTGTGCATCTATATCTATTTAATCCCAAAACGAATTTTGATAATTGCATCAAACCAGCTACGAGGCAATAATCGCTTGGCTAAGGTGGCTTGGTGAGCATCTATCCCAACCATATACGCCGTTTTGGGCTTCTTTGCAGTGAATGCTTGCACAACTTTTCTCGCCACATTTTCGGGGGATATGCCCTCGCTTGCCCATTTCATCCCTACTTCAATAGATTCTTGATATTTTTCGCCATAAACTGCTTGTGCTTCTGGTGGCAATTCTTCTGCGAGTTCTGTGGCTTGGTCTTTGAATTTTCCCCAAATGGGTGTTCTGATAGACCCCGGTTCAATTGCCGATACATAAACGCCAAGAGGCGCTAATTCTAATCGTAGGGCATCGCTAAAGGCTTCCATCGCATATTTTGACATGCAATAGGGTCCCGAAAATGCCGATGTAACGCGCCCAAGCAGGGATGTGATATTCACAATTCGCCCTTTTGCTTTACGGATGAGGGGCAACAGGGCTTGGGTAGTTTGGATATGCCCAAATAAATTCACCTCAAGTTGACGGCGGATTTCTTCCATTGGGGTAAATTCTAATGGTCCCGATACGGCGATGCCCGCATTATTTAATAAGCCAAATAACCCACTATCACTGAGTTGATGATTCAATTTTTCTGCGACATCATATACCATCTCACGATTCGTAATATCGAGATGAAAACAGGTGATATTCATGGCGTTTAGGGCAGTTGTATCTTCATGCGGTAGCACCCCTGCCAATACCCGAAATCCCAATTGACTGAGCATGGTTGCGCTGGCTAACCCGATGCCTGTAGATGCCCCCGTGATGAAAATTGTCTCAACCCGTGCCATGTGTTTATGCCTCTTTTAATATGCCTGTGATGAACGTGATTGCACACACCCCATATAATGTCACCGCCAGCCAAATTTCGCCATTTACATAGAATAATGTGCCACTGATGAACATCGCCCCAAAGAAGATAGAACGACTGGTATTGCGCGATTCTTTTTCGATACGGCGCAATTGTTGGCGCTGTGCCACACTCATTTCTGTTATCACCCGAATTTCGCCCGCCTGTAACTTTTTCATGGTTTCATCGGTGCGGATGATGGCAGGGAAAACACGGCGTATGAGTTCTTCTGCCAAACTACGTAACACTTTTGCCCCATTACCACTAAATAGGCTTTGGAGTGTATTCGCATTGGCGAGTGTACGCGGGTCTAGTAGGCTCGCACTGCCGTTCATGGTGCGTGATGATTTGGGGATGTCTATCCCAAATCCACGCGCCAACAGTGTTTCGGTATATGGGATGAGTTCAATCCACGGGTTATAATGTTCATCTAACAGGGTACACATGCCCGATAAAATGCTGACCGTGCGCCCCAAATAGATAAAATCTTGGGGGATATAAAAGGGCATATCAAAA
>CALDGT010001009.1 GCA_937942935.1 uncultured Chloroflexota bacterium
GGCGCGTTTGCCCTGCGGATGATGACGCTGAACGCCGAATCGGTTTGGCATGATGAGGCGTGGAGCATCCGCGCCATGCGTGCGCCATTCATCACACCCGATGATAAAACCCCGTTCCTGTATTATTTCACAGGTCACATTTTGCAGGTTGCGGGCGTGGGCAATTCGCCCCTCGCGCTACGCTACATCTCCGTGTTGTATGGTGTGGGTGTGATCGCTATAGGGATGTGGATAACCCAACGTTGGTTTGGGATAAAAATTGGGTTATTTTTTGGGATATTACTCGCCATATCCCCACTATTATGGGAATATTCGCAAGAAGTCCGCGCCTATACTGCCGTCCCACTGTGGACATTGGGATTACTCGCCTGCGCGGATGCCATCAGCCGACACAAAAAAATGCCGTATCGGTTGTTGTTCATCATGATGATGCTCGAATTAGGCGTGTTATATACACATAATCTCGGTGTGCCGTTGGTCGTTTGGGTGAATGTGGCGTTGGGGATGATTTGGCTGGTACGGTGGGATATTCGTACCATGTTGATATGGGCAATATCGCAAATTTTGGTGATTATCGGCTACCTGCCGTGGATGCTCACGCAAGCGCCATCGGGGACAGCACTCAACACCCCACCCATGCCCAGTTTTAACCTGATGCGCGATATTTGGGACGGGTATTTTTTGCCCGTGTTGCCCCAGTTACGCGAGGCAACCCATACTATGATATTGGATAGTTTGGGGATATGGGTGCTGGTGGGGACGGTTGGGATGATTATATTGGTATTCATTCAACCCCACCCCCCTGCCCTCTCCCTCCTACGTGGAGAGGGGGAGAAAAATGATGTTTCAAACCCTATACCAGCGACAAAAAACAGTGTTCTGTCTACACAAACAACAAAAAATGGTGTTTCAAGTCCTCTCTCCATGCAATGGGGAGGGGATTTAGGGGTGAGGTTAAGATTTTGGCTCATCGGCTCACAGGTCTTTTTATTACCCCTGTTCAGCACCGCGTTATTTATTGTCGCCAGCATCGATTTTCATCCGCGTTATTATATCGCCAGCCTGCCCGCCACCCTGTTATGGCTGGTCATCCTCACCCAATTTCTGATGAATCACATTCATCGGCGTGTGGGGGTGGTTGCCGTTGGCGTGGTGATGCTCATGGGCATCGTGCTATCTATCGGCAGTATCCATCAAATTCAAACCACACGCGCCTATCAGCATGATGATTTTGCGGGATTGGCAAATTATTATTCTCAATTGCCAGACGATGCCGTCATCCTCATCCCGTTTGATGTGGAACGCGCTTTGCAAGATTATTACGCCGATGTCGCGCCCATCCGCGCCCGTTTTGTGACCATCCCTATCTATTCTGATGAACAAACCGCCGTGACTATCATCAATAATTTGGTGGCAGAGGGTATAACGCATCTGGAATTTTTGACATGGTATCAATTGCCTGCGGATGTTCGCGGGATGTATCCGTGTTTATTGGCTGTGGCGAGTGATTTCATCGGCGAACAACAATTTTTTTATGGATTGAGTACGCAAGCCTATCAGTTATCCCAACCGATTCAATTCACCCCACTAGCGACAAATCCGCGTTATGCCGATTTTGACTTGCTTGAGGCGGAATATGCCACCTCATCGCGTGGGACGTGTGTCAAAAGTACATGGTCACTCAAAACCCCGTTTGACGAAGATTTAGCCGTTGCCACTGCCCTATCCACACCATTTGATGAGCGGATTGCCGATGATGATGGACATATCGCCCGTGAGGACAGCGCAGGGACGAGTCGCTGGTCGGATAGTGATTCTGGGACAGCATATAACCTGCTCCAATTGCCAGAAGGTGCGCCGTTGATAAATTATAATTTGCACCTTGCAGTGTATAGCCCATCTCACCCGTCTGGATTTGATATTTTGGATGACGCGGGCAATCCGATGGGTGTCGAAACACGCCTAGCAGGTGCTATCTATACAGAAGGAAGCGCATTCACATCAGAGCCAATTGCACCAAGTGTGGTCTCTGATGAAATGATTGTCCAGACGGGTGTGCCATTCGTGGTGACAGTGGTTGTGCCTGCGGGTAGCCGTTATATCCAACTCGGCGGGGATGGTTATGGCTACGATTTTCCGATTCCACCAACAGATAGGACGACTCTCGCATGGGCGCAATTCACCATCCCGCCGAATAGCGGTGAAAGCATGGCGAATCTGATGGTGGATGGTATAAAGATTGCCGATTTTGCAGTCGAAGATTTAGCGCGTACATTCACCCAGCCATCAACAGTTTATTCTGCCGATGTCCATTTTATCGGTGTGGGGCAATTGGTCGGGTTTGATGCGCCCATGACCATCCCACAAAATGAATCTTTTTCTGTCGAATTAATTTGGCGTGCCGATACACAAGCAAATCCGATTGCCTATACCGTGTTTGTGCAATTATTAGATGAAAATGGGCGTGTGGTGGCGCAATCCGATGCACAACCGGATAATTGGGAACGTCCGACCACCAGTTGGATTGAAGGTGAATACATTACGGATGTGCATATTCTGAATTTCAACACCGATTATGTGGGTGAAGGGCGACTTATCGTGGGATTTTATGACGCAACCGATAATTTTCGGCGTGTGTTGACAAATGTAGATGCGGATTTTGCGGAGTTGGGAATCATAATCTCTGTGAGTCCATCATCGTAATCCATTACAGACCAACCGAAACCCACGACTCAGTCCGCGTAAGGCTGGGCTACATTTAACACGCATTCTAACCCGAAAACGGGCTTGGTCGCTATCATGCCAATATCCGAGCCGTATTAGGCGGTCAATATTACCCTGTAAATCAGTTGAGCCTGTTTCATAGGTATTCAAGCACCATTCAGATATAACATCCTCATACATCATTAGGGAATCATCATACACGCCCCATACATAACACCCCAAATCATCATATTTTGAAAGGTGTTCCCATTGTTGGTCGGTCGGTAATGTGATGATTTCGCCAGTCAATGAGCTAATCCAACGGCAAAATGCAATTGCATCATACCATGTCACATCCTTCATATAAGGCTGTTTAGGGTCAATGATGGGTTCTGTATTTTGAGTGCGCCACAACATCGCCTCATCTGAGAATTGCCACCATTCCAGATTGGCATAACCTATCGGGTGTGTCATAAAAACAGCATATTGAGCAGGTGTGATGAGGTCGTGAGATACGCTAAAGGTAGGAATGGTAAAGGTTGTTATTGCTTTTAGATACCCGCCCAAATCGGTGAGTGTGACATCCCCTGCTGGAATATCACACCACACGAATGGTTGCGGGAGCAATTGGTGAATATCTACAGCCATTGATGATTACCCTTATTCATCCTCATTTGGTTCATCGGTTTGCATATCGGCAATAATAGCCTGCAATTTTTGTAACGATACATCTTCTTGGTCTATAGCTTAATAAACCTTTTTGCAATTACCAATCAAATTCCCAGTTGCGTATCCACTTTTCAACTTCTGTGAGTGTTGGTATTTCTTTAGATATATCCTTTGCCAGTTCATCTATAGGGGAAATTGGTTGTAATTTTGGAATAATTACGGTTGATTTTCCATTATCGATTGAAGTTATAATATTTTTACTCCAACTAATAATGTTAATATCCAAATCAATACAAGCCATTAACACAAGTATGTCCATATTAGGAATTTGGTAAGTTTTATTCTCCACAGCTTTTTTTAGTTTATCTAGATTTTTTATATCAGTTAACATGCTATCCATGTTTTTGCGCTTATCTACTAAATTGCGTAACTCTAGCAATGCTTCATGAAACATAACTTCTTTTGAGGAATAAAAGATACCTAATAAAAGTAAGGTATCAGAAGTTAATGCACTATCAACAAAATCTGTTCTAAATCTACGTGCTTTAGTTCCTACAAGCGAATATATTAGAAGCCATTCCATTTGTTGATGTGTTACAGGTGTAGTACCCTTAGTACCATTTTCTCCATATTTTATTCGAGTAGGCATTCCCCAAATACAGGCTGGTGTTATACCGCTTGTTGTCTTGTCAACCATCTGTGACAAATTAAATATAAGTTCCTTTTTAATCAATTTTAGCAATCGCTGACGTTCCCAGTGGCGATATAACCTATCAACAACAAAAACACCAAAACCAATACCTAGTGCCTCTGGGATTAAATTTAAGAAAAAATCAACTGTACTTACCTGTATTAAAGCAGTAAAAAGTAGACCAATAATGAACCCGACAATAATATAAAGCCATTGATGTTGTTTCCAAATAATTCGTATTTCTTGTCCGCGAGATTGGTTTTCTGGTTTCTCTGTAGATTCCATTTTATTCATCTTACCCCACCTGAAGGTATTCTTAATCCGCTTTCTTGCCCATCAAATCCATCGTCTCATCCCAGTCCATTGTTTGCCCAGAAAAGGCTTCTTTCATCCCTGTTTTGAAATTTGCTAAAATTTCTTCATCCGATATATCTTCGTCTAAACTATCAATAATGGCAATTTGCATCCATTCTTCAAACGAAATACCACGCTGTTCGGCTTCTTGTTGAACTTTGCTTATAACAGCATCTGATAGAGTGATGGTAATTTGGGGCATGGCAAAAATCCTCTCTTCACAGTTGATGACCATTATAACCGATTTTTGCTGTTTATTTCCGCCGTCTCCGCGCCATAAAATCTAAGCCTGCGATGCCAATAAATACCACCTGCAACCCGACTACAATCAACAATAACGGCACAATCGGGCTATCATCCGATGCTTGTGTAGGTGGTTCAACTGCTTGTGGCGGTGTGGTGACGGGCGCAATCAATCCACCGGAATCGGGGTTATTTTGCGCCACCAGTATCGGTGTTGGAGAAGCCGATGTGAAGGTTTGCGGTTCTAATACCATCGGTTCTCCCGTGGGCATTAGCGTTGCGGTTGGGGGCGCGGTGGGTGTGGTGATACTCATCGCCAATGGGCGCACCCCTTCTGGCAAGGTTGGCGTAGGGGTAAATGTGAGCGTCTCTGTGGGAGTAGTAGTCGGAGACGGGGTATAGGTGATGGTTGGTGTAGATGTAATCGTCGGTGTAGGGCTAGGTCCTTCGGTATTGGTGGGACCAACCGTTGGTGTGGACGTCGGCGGTTCTGGACTGCCCGGTGTTGGGGTATATGTCCCTTCCCACGGGGGAATGAGGACGATTGCACCAATATCGAGCCAACGGGCATCAGATTCGGTCATACTATTGATGTCACGGATTCGCCCAATATCTGCCCAATCATAGCCATATGTCAAGACAATCCCCGCAAAGGTATCACCCGGTTGGACTTCGTGCATGATATAGCCATTATTATCTACCCCAACGACAAACGGTGGCGGGATAAATGAATTATCTGTCACTGTCCCGCTACCGGATGTCCCATTGCCTTGTTGATTATTCTGATTAGCATACCCATACGGGTCAGTGACATTGGTTGTGATAGGCGGGGCAACACGCACCGTATTATTGGGATTCCCAAAGACCAGCACATAGGCTTTATACCCTGTGGGTCCCTCAGACATGGCAATACCGATTTCGGTATAATTCACATTCGTCAAACCACGATAATGAATGGGCGAATTTATCCACCACTGAAATGCAATATCCGCAGTGGCGCTTGTCCCCATATAAATATTTTCGCTCACCCATGTTGAGGCATACCCTGCCGCTTGTGCGCGGGTGCGTGGTGTCGAGCCATCGGGCTGGGTGTGGCTAATTTGCTCTGATATAGCCATCCAACTCGCCTGATTTTGGGCGGCGGCGGTGAGTGCGCCATTGAGTGTATATGGATGCAACCCCAAAGATGCCCGTAGGTTATTGATGAGCGATAACATATAGGTTGCCACATCTTGCGATTGAACGGGTGTGGCAAGTGTGAACCCGCCAAAGAATAGACACGCAACAATTGTGAAGATGAGTATTTTTTGTCTCATAAGCTAAACCATCTCTTATTTTTTCATCATCATCGTATTGTATCATAACCAAAAAGTGGTTTTCCCCTACTTGTAGGCTACGATTTGAATAAATTAGCGGTGATTTTTTTCACTTGCGTAACTAGTTTGGGATGATGCGTGTTTTTATTACAAGAAACTGAACTTCACCAAGATGTGCTGAAAGGAGATGTGGCAGGTTGCCACACACAAGCGTATGATAGATATTAACTCCGAGATTTTGCTGGTGGTCATCCTCAGCTATTTGATGGGGTCAATCCCAACCGCGTATTTGATTGGCAAATTACATAAAATTGATATTTTTGCAGTCGGCAGTGGCAACATGGGCGCAACCAATGTCACCCGTTCATTAGGATTACGGTGGGGATTATTGGTTTTGTTCATTGATGTGGTTAAAGGTGCATTAGCCATCATCTTATCACAAATACTCGCACCAGATTTGGGCATGATTGCCACAACAGTATCGGCAATTGTGGTGATTATTGGGCATAATTGGTCACTCTTTGCTAGTTTACTCACAGGGACATTACGAGGTGGCAAAGGTGCGGCAACCGCATTTGGCACACTCTTGATGATAGCCCCATCTTATGTCATCATTGGGACAATGTTTGTGGGTGGTTTTGTGCTGGCACGTACCCGTTATGTATCGTTGGCAGTCTTGACAATGGTTGCCTTAGCCATGATATGGCTCACCGTCCTCGCACTACAACATACCCTCGACTCAATGGTCATTTTTTATTGCTGGGCACTCTCAATTCTCATCATTGTGCGCTTTAGAGAAAATATTCAACGATTAGCAGAAGGCAAAGAACGGCGTTTTGGAGACCGTGTATAAGTTATGCGATTCATGTGGTGGATAGGGTTTTTGAGCCTCTCAATTTGCTTAGTCGGATGTGGCACAGCAACCCCCACCCCATCCCCAACCATCACAATACCCCCCAGTTTAGTCGAAGACATCATCACACCTGCGGTCACAGTGGCATTTACCAAGACACCCACACCAGCCCAAGCACCTAGCAACACACCCTATATACGCCGTCCGTTGCCCGCAACATGGACATTTACCCCCACACCAACCGCCACATTATCACCTACACCAACTATCACGCCAAGCATCACCTCCACACCAACCGCTACACCGACCCGCACATTAGATGAATTATGCGAATCCTTTAATCCATATATTGGATATGACCCAGAAATCGCCTATCCCAAAGAAGCTGTTCTGACCATATTTGCGGGGATAGATGACTCACAATTTATAACCGTTTTTGAAGCAACAGAACGCATCACAGGCGAAAGTATTGAATCTAAACTCGATACAGGTGGTTTATACCAAATGGGCGAAATGCCCCTCATCAATTTTCCTGTAATTGGCACTTATGATTGGGTATTTTATTTACAAGCACCTGATGACACAGAACTCTGCCATGTGCGTGGTGTATTAACTATCCGCGAGACCAGTTTGTTTGACCTCATCCCAACAGTAGCGCCAGCTACCCCAACGCCAACTCGCACACCCGCATTATATGATGTCCCAAATGCGACACCAACACCCTAAAAACAATATTGAACCAAATTAGTGATTTTGTCGTATAATTAAACATAGGAAATTGTGAAATTGGAGGATATACCCGATGATGAATTTAAGCACACTCCCACCCAGTCGGATAGAACATTTTGAGGCACTCCGTCAGTTGCCATTAGGTCGGCGTATTCAATATGCGTTGTGGTTTAATGCCCTCGCCATTATCATCTTTGCGGGACTTTGCACATTGAGCATTTTCTTGTTATTGCCCGTTATCGAATCGGCTATTCCACGTCGGTGGAGTTTGGGCGACCATATTTTGGTGGTATTCTCTGTTTTATGCGCCTTCTTTGTCGCAGTCGGTATGACAGGTGGCGAATTGCCAGAGCGAATCACCCCAAAAGATACATTACGCCATATCATCCTTCGGTCTGCCCGTTATGGATTCCTCACTGGATTTTTTGTCGGCGTGGTCTTTGGGATGATTTGGGCATTCGCTGTTCGCATTGGATTATTGTATACACAAATTAATATCACACTCGACCAAGCCGTATTTTTTGAAGATTTATTGCTCTATGGTGGTTTAATGGGATTATTCATCGCACCCATGTTTGGACTGTTCCGCGCTTGCACAAGCGGATTGAGTTATGGATTGTTGTCATTGATGAAAGGCGATTAGCCAAATGGAAATGTTTGTCAAATATATTCGGGGATTGTGGAAAACCTTCACATTACTTTTGCGTGGGGGAAAGTTGCCAGAAGAAGCCAACATCCATTATCGCCTATGGGCAGAACGCACCGCCGCGCTTGTGACGGCGGTTTTTTCTGCTATGGATAAAGTTGGCATCTCAGAAGGTAAGCGTAACGACATTAAAGTAAAGGTAGATGGACGCGAAATTTCGTTACAAACAACCCTCAAAGGTATTGCCTATCATGCCAAAGAAGAATATGCTTATTTGCTCAAACATCTGACCGAAAATAGCCTAACAACCATCCATGCGACCAACCTAAATGATGAATATGCACTCTCTCGGTTTATTGAAAGTGGTCTAATTGCCGAAGATAGTATTTTAGTCATGTTGAGGAATTTGCATAACCATCTTAAACAAGTTCCAAACAAAAATTGAGATATTTTTCATAAAATCTAGTTGACAGTTTTTTTTAGACATGTTACGCTATATACAAGTCACATAAGGTGACATCAAATCTTTTTTATAAGGAGAAATTATCATGTTGTACAGACCACAAGAAGAAGGTCAAGGCTTGGTTGAATATGCTCTCATCCTCGTCCTCGTAGCAGTCGTCGTTATCGTCATCCTCGCCTTGCTTGGGCCAGTGATTGGTAACGTCTTCTCCAACATCTTCTCCAACCTTAGCTGATTTTTATTTATCAGCAGGGAGACAAAGGCGACCAGAGAGTCGCCTTTGTTGTTTTATCGGCATGTAGATAAAAAAGGGTTTGTCCATCATGCAATTATACTTCCTCAGACATGGTGAAGCAGAAGATTATAGCGCAGACGACCATAATCGCGCCCTCACCACCACTGGCAAAGCCCGCCTTCAAGTTGCCGCCCCAGTGATTCGGCGCTTAAACCTCAAACTAAATCACATTTATACCAGCCCGCGCATCCGTGCATTACAAACGGCTCAAATTATGGGGCGCGAATTGGGCTTAGAACCACAAATCACAGAGCTACTCAATTATGGATTTAATCAGGTCTCACTCACCGAATTAATTGCACCACATTCTGATGATGACCATGTGATGCTAGTCGGACATGAACCGACATTCAGTTCAACCATCGCTCATATCACAGGCGGACGCATTGATATGAAACGCGGTGGATTGGCGCGGGTAGATGTGCCAAAGGGATATTTGATGTCGGGGGTATTGGTTTGGCTCATCGCGCCAAGGGTGTTCGATAATTTAGGCGAATAAGGGGTGCAACCTGCACCCCTTTATCATCAACGTTCTGTCAGTGGGATAAAATATTCTGCAAAGTGTTGATATACAGGGCTTAGGGGTTGATTTGTGCCTGTGCCAACACTAATTTCATACGTGGCATAATCACAGAATGACAATTCATCATCATAACGGTTATTCATGACCATCAAATAGACATTATCATAATTTTTGATGATGATAGTCCCCCCCTTCCCCAATTCATAAACATCAGCGACATCCCCACGAACACCCATCACCCACAGGGTTAATTCAGTATCGCTAGGGTCATGGAGCGCAATATCATAGATACCATTGGGCAATGCCAATTCGATATAATTTGCCGCCAATTCCTGAACACCCATCCCAATATGTGACCACACACCTGCTCCTGTGATTCGGCTATCGAGCCAAATCGTTTCGTCTTTGAAAACAGGGGTATATTTATAGTCGCGCACAATATTTTGTAGGTGATAACGGGCGATGGCATCTATCAGCGTATCGTCATAGGGCATGAGTGTCTGTGATAAGGCTTCCCAACCATCATACTCACCAATATTTTCCCATAATTGACGCACGACATCGTAGCCATAATTATCTGCCAACGATTGCATAAACATCCATGTTCCATACATCAATAAGCCAGTGGGGTCTGCGCCCTCTTGTGCGCCAAAACAAATCTCTGGATAATCATACACATACTCAACATACCGAGTCGCGTCTTGGGCGCTTGGGAATGTGACAGCTTCCATCCATGTAGATGTGGCTTCATAATACCAAAATGCGGGTTCATCATCATCATATCCGAATTGAATGGCATGATGAAATTCATGGGCGGCGGTGGAACGCATGAGGGGAATAGGTGTTTCATCTTCTAATTCATAATTGTTATCTAATGCCAAAAAGCTGGCAGATGTGTTGAGGAGGGCATTGCCACGCGCCCGTTCAAAATTTTCTGGACGTGCAAAACCCAATATGCCACCATCAATATCATTCACCAAATCTACCAAATAAACATCATACCGACCATCACCCCCACGGGCGCTATCTGCGGGGGGCATATTCCACCCCATGCCTAGCACTTGTAACTGATACACTTCTTCCATCGCTTCAGCGACCAATTTTACATATTCCTCGGTGACCAAATCTGCCCCACCGAGTGTATAGTGAATCCGAAAATTGGCGGTATCATAAACATTGGCATCCCCAGAAAAGCCAATGCGTGAATTATCTTGAATATCATCCGCAGGCATAATATCTACGGTCAAGAAATAATCACCTGCGGTTGATTCATAAGAAGTAATTTCGACAAAATAGGTATCCGAAGCATCGGCAATGAATGCCACTTCGGAATTATAATCATCTGTGCCTCTATCATCGTTATGCGCCATAATTTCGTCTTTGGCATTATACACAAATAATTGTGTATCGAGGTCTCCACTGGTCGCTTCTGCCACCGCGACAAATCCTTCGCCAAGTTCAAGTTTGACAGGATACCGCATAGCAGGTGTTTTCTCATCAATTTTTCCACGATATTCTAACTTGCCCGATTCTGCCAATGCGGGAAATGCCCCCATCAACAACACAGCAAAGATAATCATCATACGGCGCATATTGGCTCACTTTCTTCCATGTAGAACATTACATAATCTTATTATGACGGAAAATTATCTATTTTGTCTATCAACGCTAAGGCTACGCCAATCCTACTATGATAGTTGTGGTAGCATTTTTAGGTAAAGTGGTAGACAATAGAGATAAGATATTGTGTGTTCTGGTATGCAAACAAAGGTAATTGAGCCATGCAAAATACAATCATTACAAGACCAGATGAAGATATTTTAGATGATATCCATAGCTTGTTCACCACCTATCCACCACTCCAACATGACCGCCACGCGGTATCAATTCGGGTAGAACGAGGTGTTGTGACATTAGAGGGGCATATCAAAGCAATGCCAACGTATCGCTATTTGCAAGCGAATCTGCCAAAAGTGAAGGGAATTCGGCATATTAATGCAGACCGTCTGTATGAAGATGAGACGATTCGGCGTGAAGTCGGCAAGGTTATTCCTGTTGGGATGCAAGTCCGTGTCGAGTATGGGGTGGTCATCCTCACAGGAAAATTGCCCGAAGCTATGACTGTCGAAGATGTGGTCAATCATGTGGCTTCGGTGAATGGTGTTCAACGGATATTAACCACATTTGGATAATCAATTTATTTTGTAGGAACGACAACCACGGTGGTTGTCATTCCTACAGATTAATGATTAATGGCGGTCTTTGGGCTTGAGGTCTTTATATTGCCAACGCAATTGCCAAACACGGGTAGCGGCTTCAATGGCAACTTTTGAACTCATCTTCGATTCACCAACTTGTCTATCGGGGAAATGGATAGGGATTTCTGCGATTTTATACCCCAACCGATTCGCCAGATAACTCATCTCGACCTGAAACACATAACCGTTGCTATGCACACGGTCAACATCAATCCCGATGAGGGTCTCTTTGCGCCATAATTTGAACCCGCCTGTGGCATCACGAACAGGCAACCCCAATATGGCAGGGACATAAATCCGATTCGCCCACCAACTGAGCAATTTACGATACAACCCCCACGATTGGTCTACACTTCCGCCTTTCAAATAGCGCGAGGCGAGGACGACATCGGCTTTTTCGGCTTCTAATTTGTTGAGCATCTCTGGGATATATTTTGGCTGATGCGAAAAATCGGCATCCATTTGCAAAATATAATCCGCGCCATCGGCAATGGCTCGCTTAAATCCTGCGATATAGGCTGGACCTAAACCATTTTTTTCTTGCCGATGCAATACCTGAATTTTTCCGTTTGACGATGAAGCGAGTTCATCTGCTAATTTGCCTGTGCCATCGGGGGAGTTATCATCTACCACCAACAAATTCAAATTTTCGATACGCAATGCAAATAAGGCTTCGACCATATTTTTGAGGTTGCCGATTTCATTATATGTGGGCAACACAATCGTTAATTTTGGC
>CALDGT010001010.1 GCA_937942935.1 uncultured Chloroflexota bacterium
GCGATAATCAAAATCGCCATCACCACTGCCATACCAAGCCCCAAATAGGGGAGTAATTCTGGGCTTGGGAGCATTGTCCCTGCATTTGGGAGTGCCAAATTGGTGTTCAGTGTGGTGGCAGATAGCAAAATATAAACCGCCATCCAAAAGAAATACCACAACATTCGCACAATACGCGCCCGAATCCAACGAGCAGGGCGGATTAATTCGAGAGAGGATTCATTTTCTGCGATAGCATCCCACCATTGGATATGAATAGGTAATTCTGGGATGTAAGTCGGTGTTGTTTGGGATTGTGGGCGGGGTGGGATGAGTTTGAATGGCAACCCCAATACATCGGCTAGGGTTTCGCCAGCTTCTTGAGCAATTTTGTTAAACACCTCATGGTCTGGGTCGGGCCAATTGGCAATCTCGCACCACCGACTTTTACGCGCGGCGGCTAAATCTGGGACAACGACCAACCCCAAACGCCATGCTTCATCTTCATGAGACCACCCAAGCACCACCTGCGCGATGAGATACAGTGGTAATGCCCGACTCGATGGCAAACGCCGTGTGCTGGCGAATTCAGATGAATACCGCATCGGTTCATTTTTTTGTATCACCACATGGGCTATTTCTTCGCCCAAGTCGTTTAGGCGCAATAACCGCCATGTTGTTTCGGTGATTTCGATAATACTCCGCTCGGCGGCGGCGAGTCGTTTTAGGGAAGGGGATAATTGTTCCAAAGCCAACATCCTACAATTAATTTACCAATTTTCACAATCATCCCTCATTATCCTCAAAAGTGATAAAAAATCATATCCCCATGTGGAGAGGTTGTATCAATTTATTATTTTGTCTCAAAACTATCCGATTGAGGATTGATAATCTGCTTGATAACATCATCTATGCTCATGCTGGTGGTATCCATCACGAGCCAGCCATTTTGTGCCAATTGTGGGAGTGCAGGCATTAATTGTTGATACACAATCCGAATGCCTTCATCAATATAGGGGCGTGCGGGGCTATCTCCAGAACGGATTAAGTTACGCTGGTGGGCTTCTGCTTGTGTGGGATACAAAACGATTTTGTGAAGAGCCTGCCCATGATGAAGCAGGGTATGGTAATCAGAGGCATGATTCGCATCCCAAAAATCATCAATCACAACCGTAAACCCCGCTTTTTGATATGTCTGTGCCATATTCGACACACTGGCGCGGGCGAGGCTGATTTGTTGTGCCAATTCATCACTCCAAACAGCACTCGGAAGCATCAACCCAGATACAACCATCATGCGAATATCATCTACAGAGATATGAATACTCTTTGGGAAATAGGTGGCTAATGCGCGACTGGTGGTACTTTTACCAACTGCGGGTGGTCCCACAATCATGTAAACTGGATTCATTATCATTCTCGATTCAAAATAATTTTGCTAATATCATCAACTTTAGACTAACCTTACCCTAATTTGGTGTATCGGTCAAAAATTATTGTGAAGTAGAATCCAATTCGATGAGACCACCTGCTCATGCTTTAATTGTTTTGTGCTTCTGCCAATATCACATCAGAAAAATCCCACCCTTTTTGTGTCATGATGTCGCTGAAGGCACGCCGTAATATCAATTTTGCTGTGATAGTTACAGTTGTTCCATCGGGTGATGCAAACCGATAAACCGATACATCTTCTGCGAGTGCGGGAATCCGTGTATCTTCGCGGATGATGATAGGCATCCAATATGAACCAGATGGAAAAACACCAGTCCAAAGTTGCTCTAACAATTTGGCATAATAACGCCCTGTTTGCCCTGCTAAACTACCCGCCCAATCTGGCAAAATTGTCCCATCAATGAGGGTTAATGCTTGCCCATTTGCATTTGTTGCCTCGATGACCAAAAAAATTTGGCGCAATGGCGAATCGGTTGGAATATGATGCCCTGCACCCGTGTTGATAACAGTTGCGGTCACGACCAATTCATCTCCTTGTTGCTCGGTTTTGATGGTGACTGTGGCAGTTTGTGCCAGTAATTCATCAGATAATGTCATATCGTGGCTAAAAATGGTTTGTGGGTCACGTTCTAATCCACCCACTGCCTGATGTGCGATATACTCTGATTTGCCGACTGGCATGTGACAATCTTGGCAGGTTTGACCTGTCTCTGGATTATTATAGGGACTGGCTAACCATTCTCCATACGAATCATAAATCACCACACCCCAAAATTCTGCATGATGACATCCCGCACAAAAAGCACTCTCGGTTTGGACAGATACGAAAGTATCATCCCCTTGTACATCATCATACGGACCCGCAAAAAATTGCACATCACCATTGGGACGGCGATATTCATACGCGAGCGTTCCTGTCATATTTGGATAGGGAAGTTGTGTGGTTGGATTGAGTTTGACATCCCAAATTTTATGACAAAAATCGCATGTAATCCCTTCACCTGTCACCCCTTCGGCATGACGAGGGTCGGCTTCAAAGGGTGTATTGACTGCTAATTGGGGGGCATGACAAGTTGCACAGTTTCCTGTTGAATTTGGAAAATCGAGCAAATACCCTGCGCCATAATAGGGTTGTGCCAAATTAGGCGGTAGTGGGGTTTGACCATAATCACGGTTAAAGGTGTATTGGGTGAGTGGGCTTTGATTGCCATTCACATCTGTCCCAGTATACATGGTCAAAAAGCGCGGATTCTTGAGTGAATTGGCATGAACATCATTTATCCACTCATCAAACGGTAAAGATGCGGTAAATTGGTCGTCAGATGAATGACAATTTTCGCAATTGAGGTTATTTCCATCTGCGCTAAAGGCACTTATCCACTGATAACCCGGTACATCTTCATCTAAATGTTTCCGTAAAATCAGGACAATATCATTATCTCCTGAATAAGCGGTTACAGGGTCGGCATTAAAATAACCTTGCGCCCATGCGGTGAGGGTATATTCATCATTTGTTGGCACATCTAAAGCGAATCTGCCCATGTTATCGGTATGAGTGGTATGTTGTGTGGTTTGGATTCGCACAATAGCAGACGAGATGGGCACACCCATCTCGTCTACCACCATACCTGATAAACGTAGCTCTGATTGTCCATAGACGATAATGCCACTGATGAATAAGCAACACCCTAAAATGAACAATCTGAGAGCGCGTCTCATGGCAAATCTCCTAACCTAAACACACCACCTCCGCGTGTGCCATAAGACAAAATAGAACCATCAGACGAAATTCCCAAGACTTTGCTCCACCGCGAGAGTAATCCATCATTGATTGTGCGCCACGATTCACCACTATCTTCGCTCACATAAACCCCGCTATTAATGGTGGCGGCATAGACGATATTGGGGCGAACAGGGTCAATCACAATTGAGACCACTGCTTCATTTGCATTCATCCCTGCATTCATTTGTTGCCATGTGCGCCCGCCATCGGTGGTTTTATAAACTCCCAAACCAACCGTCCCTGTATACATCACATCCAGATTACTGGGGTCTATTGCCAAATCCATCATGAATGTGAACGAGCCATCGGTTAGTTTTTTCCACGATACCCCGCCATCTGTAGACTTAAAAATACCCTTCGAGACTTGTGCTACCCATAGGGTATTTTCATCTTCTGGATGGACGATAATTTTAGAAATAGCAGACGGTTCTAGGGCTAATCCGCTTGTCCCGCCACTGCTTGATGCGGTGAGTGGGGCATAAATCCATGCCGTTGCATCATTATATTTAATTTCGTACCACTCACCTTCTAATTTAACCACTTCAAATGAGTCATTGGGGTTGAGCGTGCCAACAATCTCAAAGTTTGTGCCTGCACCGCCACGTAAATTGACTGTGCCAGAACTGACGACTGTACGAATCTCGACTTGGGGCGCACTATCATCGGCGACAGGCTCATGCCATGTTGTGCCACCATCATCCGATACCAATAATGTGTATAGATAATTTGATGAATTGCAAATTTCGCCTAAACTAGAGATACACGCAATATATGCCCAACCTTGATACACCCGTTTGGGATTGGATGGCGCAAATGCTAATGTGGACATGGTTTGATGTCTGCCATTATTGGCTTCAAAATAATCCATCACCATAGAGAATGTATCGCCACCATCAAAACTCTCAAATGCCTGACTAATTGCGGCGGACATGATGATATGTTGGTCATTACTAGGGTCAATAAAAATGCTTTGCCCTTCGACCACACGGCGTAACTCTGTCCCGCCTAAATCAATACTTTCCCATGTCACCCCGCCATCTATACTTCTGAATGGGGCGCTTCGCCCATTTACATAAACGATGGCTGGATTATTCTGATTCACCGCAATCCCGTTTATATCTGCCCCTGTGTAGCCCTGACTCGCGTTGACCCATGTTTCGCCCCCGTCTTCGGTGAGGAAATTGCCACCGCCATAACTATTGACGAATAAACGCAAGCGGTTGGTGGGGTCACTTTGCATATCAATTGGGAAGCCAAGCCATGCTCTATTGGGACCCCAATGACCTTCTGCATCTTGAAAACTTGTCCAACGAGCGCCGCCATTGGTTGTCCGATAAAACTCATCTATGCCTGCTATATAAATCACATTTGGGTCACTGGTCGAAAATTCTACCGCGCTGATATGATACCCAATGAGATATTCCCAATTTTCACCACCATCGCGGGTGATATATGCCCCGCCACCATCATAGAAGGTGTTATTACCCGCACCTGCGATGAGGATTTGTGGATTGCTTGGGTGCATGGCTAATGTGCCAATATACAGATTATTTAACCCATTATTGATTTGTTGCCATGTTTGCCCACCATCGGTAGATTTGAGGATACCAACCCCACCCGGTGTATCTGGGGCTTGGGAATTTTTGGCTTCGCGGTCAAATAACCCTGTAGAAACATAGAGTGTGTTGGAATCTGTAGGGTCTATCAACACATACCGCGCCAAATTATCGCCACGCCAAATTTCTGTCCAATTCATGCCTGCATCGGTGGATTTATAAACCACCCCCATCACACGGTCAAAATTTTGTCCCCAGTTATTTGCCCCACCATTATAAACCCAACTGGCAATTTCGCCTGCGGCATACACCACATCCGAATTATTGGGGTCTACGCCAATTCCGCGCACGGTGAATCCATACGTCTCATTGAATCCATTACTGCGCTTTTCCCATGTGAGACCATTATCTTCTGACCGATACACCGCACCCACATCTTGCATCCCCAACCAAACCACATCAGGATTGTTAGGGTCTATAGTGGTGCAGAAAATCATGACGACATCACCCGATGCGCCACCCCGTTCTGTAATCCCTGCAACAGATTGTTTCCATGTCATGCCATAATCTTCACTGCGGAAAATGCCATTAAAGGCATCTGTCACGAAATAGACATTTGGCTTATCGGGATGTACACGAATATCATATCCCATGCCTCCCCATGGACCACCCAAATATACCCATGGACCTGCCTCATAAGCAGGTGGTCGTATCACTTCTTGAGCTTGAGTGGGGGAGAGGACGAGTAGAGCGGTAAAAATAGATAGGATAAGGAACTTATGGAGGAATTTGAACATCACTGATTTGCTCCTTTTCAACTTTATTCCTATCTTATGACAAATAAGGTTTGAGCAAATGATAATTATAACACTTGTCATACTAATAAAATGATGTTTGTCATGTGTTGATGCTTGATGAGGCATGGGTAGCCCAAAATCATCGTATCAGTTACAATACGCGCGTGCAAACAACATATATGAGGAATGTGCATGTCTGACCAACCCCAAGATGAAAATACTCAACCATCCGCAGAGGAAGAAACACGCCACGCACCTGCTTCGGTTGTTTTTATGGAGATGATGCGCCGTGCCGCCTCTAAAAATCGCCCACAGTTTGATGATGAAGATGATGATGCGGTGGATGCGCCCACATCCGAAGTTGTCACAGAAACCCAACCAATAGAAAAAGTTGCACCACCACCTGTTAAACCGCTCTATAACACCCCAGAAGAACGCAGACGAGCTGTTGCTCTTGAAGCAGAACGCATCAGACGGATTCAGCGTCGGCAAACTCAGCGTAAAATTCGGCGCGGGAGCATGGTCGGTGGCTTCATCAGTGCGTGGTTGCTCGTCCTCATTTCTGGCGGATTGATTGCCACCATCCTCAGTTGGGGGACATCACCAGAGGCGCTGAATCGGCGCTTGCGCCAAGAATTAGGTCAAATTGATGCCCAAGCGGGGAGTAATAATGTTGTATCACTGCTAGAACCAACGCCAACACCCACTATCATCGCAACACCCAATTATTTGCGCCGTATTGGGATTGTATCGGGACATCGCGGACCACAAAATGACCCCGGTGCCGTTTGTCCAGATGGGTTGACCGAAAACTCGATTAATTATGAAGTGGCGAGTCGGGTGATTGTCAAATTACGCGACTTGGGTTATGTTGTTGATTTATTAGAAGAATTTGATGCTCGGCTTGCTAATTATGTTGCCGATGCGCTCATCTCTATTCATTCCAACGATTGCCGAGATTATGGTGGCGCCAGTGGCTTTTTGGTCGCTATATCCGAAGCACGCCCACAAGATGGTTTAGATAGTCGTCTGATGGAATGTATTGCCCAAGCGTATGGTGCAAAGACCGGCTTAGTGCGCCGATTTGGTCTGACCCGCGATATGACCGATTATCATATTTTCCGCGAGATAGACCTCAATACACCGGGTACAATTTTGGAACTTGGTTTTATGCGTGATGACCGCGCTGTCTTGACTGAGGACCCAGAATTATTGGCAGATGCCATTGTTGAAGGTATTTTATGCTATTTTAACCCGAATAGTGTTGTGCCAACACCTGTTGCACCCTGATACGTAACATCTTTGTAATAGATAGACTTGGCTTATGCCTATCCTCTGTGTGATGCGTTATAATATGACTCACAGTTTTATATCTTAGGCTATTAGGCGGATATTATGGAAAAAGAACTGATTATGTATAGTCGCTCATCGGGTTGTCCTATGATGACACTCGCTAAGCGTGTGTTAGAAGATTATAACGTCCCTTACCGTGAAATTTTTATTGACCAAGACAAAATTGCCCGCCAACGGGTAGAAGAATGGACTGGCTTTTTATCTGTCCCGACATTGGTCATTGCTCGGGTAGGGGATGTCCTCCCATACGAAGAACCGGCATACTTGCCAAAAGGTGATACCCCGCGCGGGGTGAACCGTGGGGCGATGATT
>CALDGT010001011.1 GCA_937942935.1 uncultured Chloroflexota bacterium
TGATAATTGCGCCCGTCCGATATTTCGGATGGTTTAATCTCGGTGCTACCCGATTTATAATCCATCACCACCAAGCTATCGCCAATGCGGTCTATGCGGTCAATTTTGCCGCGTATCCGAATTTTGCCAATATCATCGCCCAAATCTATCCAAACAGGGTTGTTATCAAACCCAAATCCTGCCTCTAGCCGATAGGGTGTGCGTTCACCAACCAAATTAAGTTTTTCGGCGATGATATCTTTCTCTGGGGTGAAATCGGCATCAATCAGGCGGTGCAATTTTTGGATGATATTCACCTTTTCTTGTTCCCATAATGGGGTAGGGTTGAATCCAAAATCGTGCGGGGCGGTGGATAGCACTCGTTTTCCGATTTCATCTAATAATCCGTGTGCTGTCTCGATATAGTCTGGCGAAATGCTCATATTTTGGTCACGGATAGCTTGATACACTTGCTCCAAAATGCTGTGCATCACTGACCCGCGTTGCAAAACATCCATGCCTATCTCTGGCTCTTTGCGCTCAGATAATTTGAGCAAGTGTTTGGCAAAAAATCGGAATCCGCATACGCCTTGGTCAGAAAGGCGTGTCGCACTCCACACATAAGATTCGTCTAACAATTGTTGGATATATCCTTTGAGGTTGGGAGAGGCTAATATCCCGTTATATATCCCGTCTCGCTGATGTGTATCTATCCGCCCTAATTCGATATGCCGATGTTGATAGAGCATTTCCCATTCTGTGGGATAGCTTTGCGCTAACCATGCGCCAGCAGGTAAAACCGACTCATCCCCTGTGGTTAATCCGATAGAAAGCGCGGTGAGGGCTTCATCTGGGGTGACTGATTCATGGATATTAACCGTTTTACCAATCCCAATTTTATTTTTAGCGATATTAGCGGACGCATCTGAATAAACCGATGCCGCCCCACGCCAAAGCGGACTCGGTAGCCATTCTTTTCCATCTTTAAGGGTTGGGCGCGATAATGTGAGGGATTGTGCTGGTAGGCAAATCAATTCATAAAATACACCTTCATCATCGCGTTGCTCCATGCGTGTTTTGATGAGGTTATCTTTGAGCGATTCGCTTAGGCGCACACGTTCATTTTCTAGGTACAACGGGTCTTGTGGGATGGGGGCGGGGAATATGCCTTCGCTCAAGCCTAAAATAAAGACATGCTGGTGCGGTAGCCCACGCGCATCTGCCGCTGTGGTGATGAGGACACGCCCTGTCCGACTAGGACGAGGTGAGGCTTTGCCATAAGTCAAACTGGCGAGTAGTTGATGATAAAATATATCCCATGAGATGGGTTCATCTGTGCCGATGAGCGAGATGATATGCGAATGGGCAAAATACAAATCTTGTAGGCATCGCTTGACCCCTGTGATGACC
>CALDGT010001012.1 GCA_937942935.1 uncultured Chloroflexota bacterium
GTTTCAGACATCCCAGCTATTTTAGATGTGTGGTATCCCGATTGGCGCGGGGAATAGTATATGACCTTCTTTTTGCCCTTTTCTGAACGAAACCTCATCTTGACGGGGTATATTGGTCCCGATTTATCACGGATTGGTCGGGAACTTGCTTCATTACTCAAGATGAGTTATTTCGGGATAGATGCGGGTATTGCAGACCGTGCAGGCATGTTCATTAACGAAATTCGCGCTAATTTTGGCGAAAATCGGCTAAAATCATTAGAGGCAGATATTGTATCGGAGGCATTATTGCGCCGTCAGGCGGTGATTTATGCCTCTGGGCGAACCCTTAGCACCAGCGATTATTTAGCACGATTTTTAGAGACAGGTGAGGTTTTTTGCCTCACTGTCAATTTAGATGCGATGCTCCATCGGTTGCATGTTAATATGGGGGCGCAATATCATAACCCGCATGACCGCGCATTGGCATTAGCAGAACTCAATAGCGAGTGGGGAATTCGCAAGAAGGCTGGTATTAGAGAAATCAAAATTCGCCCCGATATGCCCCGTGAGGATATTATCGCCCATGTTGCGGGTTTATGGCGTGACTTGGCGGTGCTATCACGATGAAAGTGCGGGATATAAGATAATTATCGTAAAATTGGTTTTTAAGGATGTAACAGCATGGCAAAATTAACCATTTCATTGGCACAAATGCCAATTCACTTAGGTGAAGTCAAACGCAATTATTCTCTGATGGAAAAATGGACAGTCGAAGCCGCCAGACGTGGTTCTCATATGGTCGTATTTCCTGAATTATGGTCATCTGGATATGCCCTAGACCGCGCTAAAGAGTATGCAGATAATTTGAACGAAGGGTTATTTGCCCAAGCAACTGCATTGGCAGGTGCAAATAAGATTAGCATTGTTGGGTCTATGCTCGAAAGACGTGGGCTAGAAGTGAGCAATAGCGCCCCGTTCTTTGCCGCCAATGGTCGCATGATGGGGATTTATCGTAAAATTCACTTATTCCGTTTGATGGATGAAGATAAATATTTGCAATCGGGTGGGTCTCCACTCACTCTCGATTTGCCATGGGGCAAAACAGGTTTGGCAATTTGTTATGATTTGCGCTTCCCCGAATTATTCCGCCGTTATGCCCTAGAAGATGTTGAGATGGTCGTCATCCCTGCCGAGTGGCCCCTCGCACGGATTGAACATTGGCGTGCATTGATGATTGCCCGCGCCATCGAAAATCAGTGTTATATGATTGGTGTCAATACGGTTGGCAAAATTGGGGATACCGTTTTTGGTGGTCATTCGATGATTGTAGACCCATGGGGCAAAATTGTGATTGAGGCGGGCGAAGAAGCCCAATTACTCACCGCCGAAATTGAATTAGACCGCATTAAAGAAGTGCGGAATACCATCCCCGTCTTTGAAGATAGACGACCAGAAACTTACGAGGTCATCAAATTGCCCAATTTGCAATGAGACACTCCATCAGTTCCCCATAAGTGTGCGATAAAATAAGGGTGATATATTTTTCCAGACTAGGGACGCGATCTATTGCGTCCCTACAGTAAGGGTAATTTGTAGGGATGACATTATATGCCGTCCACCCATATTCGAGGCGGATGTAGAGAATCCACGAGGCAATCTTATGACTACCGAATTTTTGCTAGATGATGCGA
>CALDGT010001013.1 GCA_937942935.1 uncultured Chloroflexota bacterium
GGATGAACTCAAAGACCGTTTTGGTGTATTGCCCCCCGCCGTTGAAGGGTTACTCTTTCAGATAGAAATCAAGATTTTGGCACAGATGGCGGGTGCGACAGCGATTTTGGGGCGCGAAGGTGAGGCGCATATCAAATTACCCTATTTAGGCGAGATTGACCGTAACCGTCTAGCGCGGGAATTGGGCGGTGGGGTGAGTGTATCGCGGGTGGCGGTGATTATGCCGATGGATGCGACCACATGGCGGGCTGATTTGCGCGATTTATTAACCCGCCTTGCCGATAGTGGGCGGGGGAGTGGGATTTAACCCACTTTCCCCGCTTAAATGATTTTCAGGGGATGGTAAAACAACCGAAATGAGTTTCACGATTGGTTGTGTATGCTCCTAAACAGTAATGCCCACTGCTCAGAGGTTCTTGCGGTGTGACATATAATAAACCACCGGGCTTGATGAAGGTGTCAATATCTAGGGGGGATTCATAAATGGATGATTGGCGTGGGATGCTCAGGCTGAGGGTTGAGTTACTTCTCATCACATCCAAATTAACAACCGAATTATAAGTTGTGTTAGCTAAAATGAGGTCGCTCACTGCTTTGGCAGATTCCCCCATAACATTAACCCCATTTACGGCAATAATGCCATCATAGAGTTGTATGCCATAACTACCTGCGGTGCTATTTTCTATAAAACCAGAGACAATCACAGTCCCGCTATTATCTTCTAAGCGAATCCCTAATCCAAATTGATAAGGGCGCAACACAATTTCATCATTAATGAGGTAGTTAGACCCTGTTGCAATAAGAACCGTATGCGGGTCGTTTATAACAGGGAAAAGAGGTATTTCTGAGGGGATATTGTCTTCATCCATAGTCTGGCGGATATAAAGTGACACAGCTCTATCACCATCGGTTGCAAATAAGCCTTCACCGACAGGGGTAATGTCATATGCCGCATCATTACTAGGGATGATGATGGCACTTGGTCGGATGTATGTGGTGACTATTCCACGATTTAGATGAATTAAGTTGAGATTATCACCTTCAATAGACACACGGAGAATCGGTGACATTTCTATGACTTGTCCCGATGCTGTAGCAGGAAAATCAATCCGCATAGTAGCTGAATCAATAAAGGTATAAGTTCCTGTCACATTGCTCATGCTGACTGTACCATCAGAGAAAAAGTGTATTGTGTCATCGTAATCACTAATTACCAAGACCGATGAATCTGATGTACGTTTCCATTCACCTTCTAGGGCGTAATATAAAGGTGGGTAGGTATTGTTATTGGTTGTTGCATTGAATTGTGTATTGGGATTGAGATTGATATTTAAGCCATTATTTGCCTGATTTTGACCGACTTGTACCCCAACAAAAAAGCTAACTGCGCTGGCGACCAAAACCAAAATAAATCCTAGTAACCAAAACCAATTAGAATGATTGCTCTCTGAATGAGGTTGCTTAGTCATCACTAATTGGGCTGGCGAACTTGCTAATTCTGCTAATTGTATCCGCGCTTTCTCTGAATTAGGTTTAATTCGCAATACTTGTTCGAGGGCATAACGTTTTTCTTGCATATCTTTGGTTAAATTGGCAATTAGCCACCATGCTTGTGCCTCATTAGGAAAATAAGAAACCAAATTTTGTAACATTTGGCGTGCTGACTCTTTTTGACCTGCCTTGATGAGTTGATTAGCTTGTTCAATGATTTGACTTGGTGTTTGGTTGTTCATCTATAATCCTTTCATCCCCGTCCCAATTTTATTGTATATTGTTTATTCAATTATCACCATTATCCGACTACAATAACCCCGTATTGATTGAATTTGACTCAATAGGGATGACAAAATATGGTTGTGGTGATTGCATTTGGTGTCGTTTTAGCGATATTTGTTTATGTCTTTGTGCGTGTGGGGTGGCATAAACAAGCCAATACCCTCATGAATGATGGGCAATATGATGAAGCGCTTCATATATTGTCGCGGGTGATTCGGTTTTATCCACAAGATGCGATTGCACTCTATAGCCGAGCCATGATTTATAAGCGACAGGGTGATTATGAAGCGGCATTGGCTGACCATAACCTCGCTATCGCCAAAGGTGGGCGCATGAGCGCGGTTATGTATGGGGCGCGTGCCTATTTTTTGATGTTTTTGGGGCGCTATGAAGAAGCCCTCTCCGATTATGAAATTGCGCTCAAAGCAGACCCCAATCAACCACAGGCACAATTAGGTGTGGCGTATGCGTATGTCTTTATGAAGCAATATGATAAGGCTTTGGCACAAGCCCAACGTGCTATTGATGACCTAGAACATCAAATTGCGACCAACTCGCAGTATGGGGCGTATCTGTTGGGCAATTCCCCAGAACAAGATGCACAACTCGAAAATATTTATATTTCGGTATATGCGACCAAAGCCTTAGCACTGATTCATTTGGGACGTGGCGAAGAAGCAAAAGAAATTTATGCCAAACTCGCCGAAAAATACCCCAATTCTATGGTACTTTATACAGACCGCGCCGAAATTAGCTTTTTGTTGGCAGATTATCAATCGGCAACCAATGACTATGAAAAGGCATTGTCATTAGCAAGCACAACGGAGCATATGCCAACCACCAGTGGTTATGATTTGACCCACTTGGCACAAGCGGGTTATGCGGTGGCATTATTTGCGGGGGGAAATATCGAAAAAGCACAAGCCCAATGGCGCGATTTGACCACCAAAGCCCCAGCCTTTGCAGAAATTGAGCGAGTTGGGAAAGAATTCTTTTGGTCAGAACCGATGACTGCCCAAGCGCAAAAATTAGTCGCTAGTTTATAAAAGCGAGGGGGGCTTGCTATGTTGTAGGGACTTGCCATGACAAGCCCCTACGGGGAACTATATCTTTTTATATCCCCAATTGTTGCAGGGCGATATGCGCCACATTCCGCACCATTGCATCGGTATCGCCCGCCAAAACTAATTTTAGGGGCGAAATGGCACGCGGGTCTCCCCATCTTCCGAGTGCTTCAACTGCACCTCTTCGCACATTGGAACTTTCATCTTGTAATCTTTCTAACAGGGGGATGAAAGCATTGCCATCATGGATTTGCGCCAATGCACCAATCGCATTATAACGTACCCATTCACGGTCATCATTCAATGTTTTAATAAGTGCGTCTGTCGCTTCGAGTGCGCCAATTTCGCCAAGTGCTTTTGCGGTACGAATTCGCACCCATTCATTTTCATGATTGAGGAGCGGCAACAAATTAGGGGTAGCGGTTGTATCGCCAATATTGCCCAAAGCGGCGGCGATATTACCACAGACGGTTGGGTCTGGGTCGTTTAGGGCATTGAGCAATGCACCAACGGCAATACCATCACCAATCCATCCCAAAGCGGCGGCGGCGTTTCTACGAATATTTTCTTTGCTATTTGAGAGGGCAGTGATAAGTGAGGGTATCGCACGACTGTCTCCCAATTCACCTAATGCTTTTGCCGCCCATTCTCCAACACGGCTATCATCATCGTGCAATGCGCCGATGAGGGGGTCTACTGCACGTTCATCCCCAATTTCACCCAAAATCCATGCGATAAGGCATCGGGTGTTAGTAGACTTTTGGGCGAGCGACTCTATTAGCAATGGCACACCATCTATTCCAATTTCAATGAGTTGGACGGCGGCGGTTTGTTGTTTGTCGTGGTCGGTATCGTCTAGCTGGATGATTAAATCTTGGATATGATTGCTCATAAGATGCTTCCTTAACGATTTTCAGAGAACAAATCAATGGTTTGTTGTTCTAAATCCCATAAATCGAGAGATTCTTGTCCTTTTTGTAATTTATCGAGGCGGGGATGACCTTCTGCATATTCTTTTGCCCACTCTTTGGCAAAATTACCATTCCGAATATCAGATAAGATGGTCTCTAAAAGGCGGTCTAGTTTAACTTCTGTAAATTTTTCTCGGCGGGTGAGTATGCCATATTGGGTTGTATGTGTCATCTCTGACATCGCCCCTAATAAACCTGTTTGGGATGATTGTATGATGTAATCAGAAAATTTACCAGAAAGATAAAAATCTGTCAAAATACCCTCTATTGGATACCCCAAGCGCAAAAATAAATCTGTTGCAGTGATGATAATCCGGTGAAATGCGGGAATAATGGCTTGTTCGATGAATAAACTCATCTCTGCTTCTTGCTCAAAACTGACTTCTAATGCACCAGAGCGCAAAAATCCGATGGCTTTGGCAAGCCCTAATAATTGCTCCCACGCGCTACGACTGGCATCTTGCCACACACCAATAAAACTGCGGGGCGGGTTGGGCAAATTGGGGCTGGGCGTGGTACGTGGAGAGAGTAATCCGACATCAATGAACGGTGGTGGCTCTATAAATCCGAATGCGATGGCATAGGCACTCTTAAAAATGAGCATTTGCCCTTTTCGTAACCCGCGTGCCACTTGGGTCATATAAATATCGCTCAAGTCTTCATCAGATACCGATAACAAGATAATGTCGGCTTGAGAAACGGCAACTGAGGGAATTTCGATTTGCCAGCCATTGTCGCGGGCAGTCATTTGGTCGTTAGTTGTGCCTGTTACCAATAGGCGCACCGGTTGATGGCGAAGTTGGTCGCATATATATTGAGTAAATGGATTGTAGCCGATGATAGTGATGGTTTTGGTATGAATGAGATTGGCATCACCATCTTGTTCATGATAAATAATGGGCATAATGTTGATTTCCTATATTTATGAATAGTTTAATGCAGGTTTTCTGATTTGTGCGTTTAGATTTTGATTCCCCAAACGGGCATATCATACCCATTTCGCGCAAACCCAAGTTTTGTATAGAGATGTTGTGAGGCTAGGTTGCTCAGTTGTGTATTCACACTCACATAATCCATGTGACGGCGGGTGAAATATCGCACGAGGTCGCTGACTAAGGCACTCCCAACCCCTTTGCCTTGCATGTGTGGTAATACAGCCAACCGTGCCAAGTGTCCATTGCGATGATGTGCGGTACTTAATTGGAAACCCACCACATCATCACCATCTAGCGCCATCGTACAAACGGCGGCAGAACGGCGTGCATGGCGCATATCTTCAATGGTCATCTGCCACATGGGGGCAAAGGCTTGACAATCTATCTGATACAAACGGTCAACATCATTCATGTTGGCGCTATGAATGGCATAACGTGAAGGTTTGATGAGGATAGGGGCATTATATCGCACAAAGGTGACGACCTCATCATGTGGTACAAACCCGACATTCGCAACAGGCGTATTGAGCCAATCATCAAATAACATCCAATAGACATGCGTTGCCCCTAATGCCGATAGCGCCATCTTGAGGGGATTCCATAATGCCATCAACGCAGGCATAACCACCGCTTCATCTTTGAATACCGCCACCCGTATCCATGTGTATCCCCCTATTGGACGCGATGCGCCCAAAAAACCGACAATTTTTTCGCCTTGTGTCGCAACCCATACCACCGCATCGGCGCTATGAATCCATGTATCAACATGCGACCAATCTAAATGCAGGTGCATTTGACTACTAAAAAACAGCATATCATTGAGTGTTGAGCGAAATCCCCGTGTATAGGGGATTACCCGAATTGGAGTCTCTGTCATAATCATTTCATGCGACGACGGCGCGTTGTATAGGCTTCCCCGGCTAAAATTTCGATTCGGCATAAACGGTCATCCATCAACCGTGTACGAATCCGTTCTTCTTGTTGTGCGATACCAACAGCACTGGTGATGACGGTTGGCAATTGGCTGATATAACGATAATCCATCACCTGAAAAATTTTTTCTTTTGCCCATGTAGACGCATTGGTCATATCA
>CALDGT010001014.1 GCA_937942935.1 uncultured Chloroflexota bacterium
CTTCTTTCATGGAGACCCGCCTCAGCCGTATTCGCACATGGATTTTTATACCAATCACCCCACGCATATTCGCGCTTTTCATCCCCGTTTTGCGCCATCCATTGCCAGTACCACTCAGGGGGGAGCGAGATTTTCCAACTATTAGGATTTAACCCCAACAGTGCCTCAAATAACCCATTTTGCCGATATTTCACATCCAACCAGTGGGCAAATGCCACGCTCTGATACCACGAAATCATATCTCGTGGAGCATTTGGGTTAGGATTGAGGGCAGGCAATAGCTTTTGTGGGCGATGCTTTTCGGGGAACAATTTCCACAATTCAGGATTGTTATAATAACCGTCGTCGGCTTTCACAAAGGCTTCATATTGCGCGTGCGTGGTCAAATATTTCGCCACATAAAACGGTTTTACCATGAAGGTGTGGTCTTGTTTATCATTATCCTGAATAGTGATTTGTCCGCCTTTTTCGACAAAACACCACTCCATATCGGGGATACCATCTGGTCTTACCAGCACGCCTTTGCGCGGGTCGCCGATTTCAACAAGGCGTTCACCTATTTTCATACGGCGGAAATGCGGGGTTTTTATATCCTCAATTTCACGCAACAACCGCGCCGATTCATGCTCCGTATACGATTTGAGCGGTTCTGCTAAATCATCCCATGTTAATCCCAATGTATCCAATGCCTGATAAAAATATTTGAGCGATTCGTGCAATGGCAACGGCGAGGCTTGCGGGTTATGCGCCCACACATCGGCATCGCGTTCAAATTGCCGATACACCGCCATACTGCCCTTGTTCTGGTCAATCCACACCACCAATTGCTCCCAATGACGCAAAATCGCCTCATGCGCCACCTCCACCGCCTGCCCATCTGTGACCAACAACCGCGCATCGGCAAAATGGTCAATCAGCGCCCGTTCTGGCGAATTGTGTGGAAAATCTGCTAATGGGGTGCGCCTGCGCGTGGGTACGAGTTGCCCATTTTCATCGGCGGTGAGTGCAATCAGGTGAAAAAACACCTTGCGTAAGACGGCTTCTTTATCCGCAAAGGGCAAATCGGCGTAGGCTTTTTGCGCGAGGGTATTCATGGCATTTTCCACCCCGCCCAGCGCATCATAATCGGCTTGGGTGATGTGCGTATCGTTTCGCCCTTTGGCACGCCGATACAGCGTCTCCATCAGGTACGCCATCAGCGCCAACGCGCCACTATCATCGCCCAATTGCGTGATGATGGTCTCTGCCAAACGGTCATCCAACGTATAGCCTGCGTCCTGCGCGGGGCGGGTTATCATCTCATACAGCGCGAAGGCGGATGGTTTTATCAAGCCATAAGCCTCTTGCTTCAGCTCATGCACATGCGCCAACGCCGTCTCATAAAAATCGGCTCGCATGGTGATAATCGTGGTGATGCCCTCGGCGGGGTGACGAATCGCCTCGATGAACGGCTTCACATGGGCAGGGTTGGCTTTTTCCGTGAGGGTGAATAACTCCTCAAATTGGTCAATATAGATGACCACCCGCTTATTGGGATACACTTGGCGCAATTTTTCGGTGAGGCGATGCGGTTCTGCGCGTAAATAATCGGCTAATTTGCGCGGTTCTAACACCTTGTCGCTGGGCAGATTGTGATAATCGGGTAATTCGGCGATGACGGATGCGATTTGATAAAACGGGTCAACATCGGGTGTGCATTGAATCACCGCCCAATCGCGTTCTTCTAATTGGGGCAACACACCCGCCATGACCAATGATGATTTGCCACTGCCACTCGCGCCCAAAATCGGCACAAACCGCTTATTTTCGGCACGCGCCAACACATCCAACGATTCTGCCGTGCGCCCAAAGAAAATCGGCACATCGGCTTTGCGGAGCGGACGTAACCCTTTATATGGCACCTCCACTTTGGGCTTAGTGGGGGGTGGCGGGGGTGAAATACGCCCTTTGTCGCGCAGATGACGCAAATAGGTTTGCAATTGACCTTTGAACAACGCCTTAAAATCGGCATGGGTTGGATAGGCATTCACCCCGCCCGTAAAGCGCCCTTCCTCATCCATAAATTGGGTAAAGAAGGCTTTCACGCGGTTATATTGCGCCACTTTTTTATCGAAATGGGTATCATCGGGGTCAAAAGTCAATTTTTCCTGACAGCGATATAACCACACCAACGGCGTGCCGTATTGTTCATACCCGCCAAGCGCCTCTTGATATTCATAATGCGTGCCACTCAGATATTCGCGGCTATCCATGACCAATGGCGACCCCATGCGCGACCAAAAAACGACCACCACAAGGTCACACGCCGATGGACGGGTCATATAAATATCCACCGATTGTTGCGGAATATCGGTGACGGGCATAGGCAACACGACTTGCGGATTATCCCACCGATACAATTCGATGAGGGTGAACATATCCTTAAATTCACCAGAGGCGTTAATCTCATCCACAACGATTTGCGCGTCATCGCGTTCATGTGGAACATCACCGGGCGAGGATAAAAAAATACGGAATGTCAAAGCAGATGTAGGCATACATGCCCCCTTTTTTCTGGCATCACAAATATGATGCAAATTATAACGCAAACATAAAAAGGGGCAATCAAATGGGGATTAAGCCAAGACGCGACAATCTCAATCGCGTCTTAGATGAAGCAATTAATTGCTGACAGGGTATTCGATTTCGACCAATTTCGCCGTAATCACATCCCAACTGGCGGGGTTATTCCAAGAGATGGTGACTTGTTTGCTGGCGACATCGCCTTTGACTTCTGTCACACCCGCCACTTCATTGAGTTCTGTTTCGATGGTGCGTACACACCCATTACACCCAATGGCATCAATTTTAACTGTCTTTGTTTCCATGAAAAAAATCTCCTATGCTTGAGAAAATACCTATACTTCAGACGATTTTATCATCAAAACTCTTACAATCTAGCCGAATGATGCCATATTCCGACCATCACCATCGGCGCAGAGGGCAAAATCTTCGCCTTGAGCCACATTTTATAACGGGGATACGGGCGTAAATGCACACCCATCCCGCGCAAGGCAATTTTATCGGATGAATCGAAATAGCCTTTGGTCGGATACAAAAATAAAGACCCCTCGCCCCCATTCGCCGAAAATTGGGCTTCTATGCCTGCTAATTGGGCAACCCGTTGTGTTGGATTGCGATAAAACGGCATGTCGAGTATCACCAACACCCCACCATCTGCCACCAAATGCTGTGCTTGTCGAATCGTTTGTATGGGATTTTCCAGCAAATGCACCCCGTTGTTGATAATCACCATATCGGCATACCCGTCTAAAATCGTTAGGTCGGTGATGTCCATTTGAACCCGATTCCACCGCGCCTGATAATGGGTCATCGCGCCTAATCCATCGTGACTATCCGCAAAAAAATCAACGGCTGTTGTTTCGCCATAATTTGCCAGATGATGGGTGAGCCAGCCATTCCATCCGCCAATTTCTAAAAATGATTTCGGCTGATATTTTTGGATGAGACGTTTTATCATCTCTAGCGATTGCGCCCGTCCGCGCCATTCAAAATGTGACTCTGCGAGGTTCTGTGGCAACCCCTCATAATCGCTGATGGTGGGCAATTGGTCGCGGATTTTTTCCCGATACCGCGCAATCGCATCCAAACGCGCTGATAATTCTGGGGATAGCAAATTAGGGATGCCGTCCGATGTGCGCGAAAACGCATGACCATTTGGGCAGATGAGCGCCTCTATCGGCAACGATTCACGGCATATCGGACAGTGTAGGCGCATTTATATCTTCTCACCACATTCAGAACACACTTTGCTGTGCAACGAGACCACCCCACCACAATGTGGGCAAGTGTATTTGGCGCGTTCTTCGGCTAAATAGGCTTCTGCACCGATGGCTCTAAATCGAATCATGCTTTCAATGAGGTCGGTTTGGTATGTCTCGCGGTAACGTTTATTGAGACGTTTGAGTCTCATGCAAGGGAAATGGGTACAATCCACACAAAAATCAACATTCATCTGAAGTGAGCAATTTTTGATGGCACATTGCAAGCAATGTTTGGGCAAGGTCGTGGCATCACTACGACACCCCTGACACCTGTCTTGTGTCCTCACATGAGCATAACAGGCATAACAATTCAATCCACAGGGGGCTAACATGGTTTTTGGAATTTCGGCATCCATTTTCATCAGCAACTCTCCTCAAAATTGGATTTATCCCCATCCAAAAAACACCTGTTCGTACACAAATAGTATACACCCATTTTTGCAAATAAAAACACCTCATACACTGATAATGCTGAGGTGTTTTATGGGCTATGTATCGAAAAAATTTTTAGCTATTCACCCGCCAAATGCTGAGGGTAGCAGAGCCATCGCGTACCCCAACGGTGGCAATCATTGAGCCATCCGACCCATAAGCAATCCCTTCAATTGTCCCGTTGGACAATGTAATTTGCGCTCCAACAGGTTGCAAATTGAACGTGTCATAAAATACCAATCTCGCCCCGCCAGAATTCCAAAAACTCGCCAATAATTGGGCATCTGCACTTAAAACCACTTTGGGGAGAATGTGCAAAGTGGTATAACTGGCAATTTGCTCACCTGTGGTAATATCTACATGAATTAAACCACTCTCCAAAAAATTGGCGATAAAAAGGCGTTTATCATCTGATGCCAATTCAAAACTGCTCACCCCTCCCAACATAGGGATTTGGCGCACCTCTGCGCCTGTTGCAATATCAAGAATCTGAACAATATCTCCAGATGAGACAATCAACTTGGTGCTATCGGCAGTGATGGTAATATCGCCAATGCGACGATTGTTGCTCAGGGTTATCGTCGTCAAAATTTCACCGCTACTCGCAGATGCAACATAAACATTAGAATATTCTTCTGCCGCCACAATCAGGCTATCATCATTACTGATGACCACATATTGAAATTTTGTATCATTGGGGTTAGTGATGGTCAGTGTCGCTTCGCCTGTATTGGTATCCCAAACCTTGACCGTCTTATCATCGGAAGCAGTAGCAAG
>CALDGT010001015.1 GCA_937942935.1 uncultured Chloroflexota bacterium
GATTCCGTTTGGGGCTGTTAGAGGGGTTAATTAGCAGTGGTGAAATGCTTTTGGCGGATGATATGACCACATTGCTCCGTTTGCAAACCGCCCGCGCCTTATTCCCCAAACTCATTTGGCGTAATATGTCGGGTGAAATGGGGTTGTTGGATGTTGACCAGATGGTGCTAATCGGCACAGAAGGTCAAAAATATCATATCAGCAATGCGATTGGTTTGGCACATTCGTATGATTTATTCCAAGCGGGCAAATTGGCAGATTGGCAACGGTATATCGTGCATCATCGCATTGTCCAACCGATTAAACAAGCCTTCCGCGAATTGTATATCCTCACCCCCGCCGAAAAAGAGACCGCTATCTATAGCAATCGGTTTGCGGGTCATGCCATTAACGGACTCATCACCTCGCGCCTGTTATCTGGGCGCGGGTGGCGGATGCCGAGAGGTGAGGGTGAGACTTATATGGGTAAACTGTTTGGGGATATACGTGCGGTTTGGCAGATAACCGGTGTATGGCATTATATCGGTTTCGATTCGCCAACCGTCAGCGCCCAAATTCACTTTGAGCCGTATGACACTCATAAAAAACGCACATGGCGCAATGAAGAATTTCGGGATGATTGGCTATCGCTAGATGCTATCTCTCCACTGATTTTTTCTGAGGTGATGCGCGATGCCGATTTGGTGGTATCTGTGGCGCAACGCGAGGGTGAAGGGGTGTTATCCAAAGAGGTGTACGAAGCCCGCGCCCAACTCATCACCATATTACTGGATGATTTGGGGTTGCCGAATGTGCAAACAGAGGGGCATTTTGCGTATGTGAAGGGCAAACTGGCAAATTATCGGGTGCATTTGGGGAGCGCGGTGATTCATATTGAACCCGGAAATTATTTGTGTATCGTGCCTGCCAAATGGGGCATGACACACGAAAATTTATTTTTGCCATTTGCAGATGAAAAAGATGGCAAAATCAGCGAGGTCATCAGCAAAATTTTGTTGCTCCTCGCCGATGACAAAATTAAAGACGAGAGCATTTTACAGCAAATCCGCCAAAAATCCTGATAAATCTACTCGACCAGTTGCACCATACATAACAGAGAGGATGTTGGTAATGAAACTTGACGAGATGACTCCAAAAGAGATTATCGCGCAATTTAAGCATTTAATTGCTATCATGGCAGATGTGATAAAAAATCCGACTAAGCCAGATAATTTAGAAAAATTGACACAATTGCTGACAGGCGATTGGGATGAATTGAGTCAATTTGATGTGGCGGAAAAATTTCAAATATATACTACTTTAGGCATACCCGTGACCGCATTGGTCTTTCCTGCGTTGAGAATTCTTTGTGAGCGTAACCTTTTAACCCCAGCATTGCTCAAAAAGATGCTTTTATTTGATGAATCCCTCTCAAGTTATATTGAATTTTGGACGCTTGGTTATCAATATGACCCCGCGTTTCAAACCCTATCGCGTATTCAAAGCGAGGTCGTGTGGGAGCTGGCACAAGATTTGTCTCACCCTAAACATTGTCGGTTGCTCATGAGGAACAGCCGTTATTTTCGGGGTAGCCGATACCTCACCTTGGCGGTGGGACATATTGTGACACATCACATCACCGAGTTGAATATCCCCGACCCAGACCTAAACACCTTTCGTTATCAATATGGTGAACTGCCATCTTATACCCCACAGGATGTTGTCTCGCTCATGGTGCGGACGACAGCCGATGACATCACCACGCCAGAAGGACGCCCTAATCTGATTCAAGAATTGCGGGATGTGGTCGAAAAGAGTGCTATTCCAGATAAAACAGCACCGTTCAAACTATTGTTACCCTTTGCGAGGCATTTTCGGGATGTCTTGTGCGAACTTATCGGCTGGGATGTGGCTATTCCCCTCATCAATCTGATGTCATCTCATACAGCCACATCGGATGACGATAGTGATGAATTATCGCGCTATCAAATTTCTGTAGAGGATATTCGGCGCATGATAGAGCCAATTCCTGCCCCAATTCGACAAGAATTATTTTCGCTGTTGAATGAGCCAGATATAGATGGCTACGACATGATTTATCTGGTAGGTGTGTTGATGGGGATGAATCGGGATGATATTCAAGCCAAATTGCCAGAGCGCGATAAATCGGCGATTGTGGCATACGGATTATTGCCATTATCAGAGGGCGAACAGGTTTTAGACCGTTATTTGGCGCTGAATCGGTTGTTTTATGATGTCCCCAAAA
>CALDGT010001016.1 GCA_937942935.1 uncultured Chloroflexota bacterium
TGTGCCTGTCTCGATTGTGAATATCATCATGATGGCATTCTTGCTCAAAGTGGTGCAAGAACTGGGACTCGCGCCATCGCCAGAACAAGCGAATGATTTTGTGGCGAACATCCCACAAACATTAGTGTTGTTTGCGGGGAATGTGGTGTTGGGTGTGCTGATTATGACGATGGTACGCCAAAATTTCCGCAAAGAACGCTTAGAAGAATCGGCAAACAGCGCCATCGTGCCAGTCGGCGCGGGCGATTAACGATAGGATAGGGGAGTTATTGTATGAACTTCGGTGAAGGATTAACCCCAGAAGCAATCGCCTTTGGCTTATTCACCATCCTCACAATTGGGGGCGCATTCGGTGTGGTGACAACCCGCAACCTCGTGCGCGGTGCGATTTGGCTAATTGTGAGTTTGTTTGGGATTGCGGGCTTTTTTGTGTTATTGAGTGCGCCATTCTTAGCCTCTGTGCAAGTGTTGGTGTATATTGGCGCAATTGGCATCTTGTTCTCATTTGCGGTCATGCTCACACGCGGTATGACCAACCTTAAAGAACGGTTCAATAGTCAATGGTGGTTAGCTGGGTTGGCGGCGCTCACCGCATTTTTATTGCTGATGATGGGGGTGGTTATCCCTGTTTTTGGCAATACAATTGCGCCTGTATCTGACCAAGTGACCAGCACCGTTGATTTAGGTGTGGCGTTGGTAAGTGGTAATCAATATGTGTTGCCATTTGAAGTGGCATCTTTGTTGCTCACTGCGGCGATGATTGGCGCAATCGTCATTGCGCGAGAAGACGATTAGCATCGGGTCAATCCAAAGAAAACGGAAGGATTGTTTATGGGAGTTCCACTCTGGATGTATTTAACGGTTGCGGCGGCGCTATTCTCCATTGGGATATATGGGGTTTTGGCACGGCGTAACGCAGTGGCTGTTCTCATGGGGATTGAGTTGATGCTGAATGCAGTTAACCTCAACCTCATCGCATTTTGGCGGTATCAGACCCCATTCAATATGAGTGGGCAGGCTTTTGCCGCATTTGTATTGGTGGTCGCCGCCGCAGAAGTCGCTGTTGGCTTGGCGATTATTATCGCTGTCTATCGCAACCGCCAATCGGTGGAAGTGGAAGACGTGGATATGCTCAAAGGATAAGGGGCGCACATGGTTAATTTTAACGATGTAAATTATCTCCCTTGGCTCATCCCGCTTGCGCCATTGTTGGCATTTGCCATCATCGCTCTGCTCACTAATCGTAGTCGGCTCGTGCCTGCCACCTCTCATGAATATGGCGGACATCACCCCGATTATGATGGAATGCTCGTGCCTGTGGTTGCACCATGGAGCCGTGTATTGAGCATTGTCGTTGGCATGTCTGGTGTGACTGCGGCGTGGTTGATGAGTCTTGTGGTCTTTTTTCAAGGGATAAATACCTCAAAATTAGGCTTTGAAGATCATATTTTTGCAAGTAGTCGCAATTGGCTCGCCACTGGGGTAGATGCCTTCCGCATTGGTATCATGGTAGACCCGCTTACAGTGGTCATGCTGTTTATGGTGCCATTAGCGGTGATGTGTATTTTCATCTACTCAATCGGTTATATGGCACACGACCCACGCCAAGCACGTTTCTTTGCGCTCATTTCGTTATTTGCGGGCGCAATGCTCACCCTCGTGGTAGCAGATAACTTGCTGTTGCTGTTTGTGGGTTGGGAAGTGATGGGCTTGTGTTCATACCTGCTCATCGGTTTCTGGTACGAAAAGAAAAGTGCTTATCGTGCCGCCATCAAAGCCTTTACGACTACCCGTGTCGCTGACGTGATTATGTTGCTCGGCATTGTGTACTTATATTCGATGACAGGCACACTCAGCTTCCGTGATATTCTTTATAATCATGAAGTTTTAGATATGCTGGCTGGTACACCCGCCCTCATTGTGGGGAGTTGGGGAATTAGCGCGGCAGGCTTGATTGGTGTTTTCCTCATCATCGGCACAATCGGTAAATCGGCACAATTTCCGTTACACGTTTGGTTGCCCGATGCGATGGAAGGTCCAACCCCCGTTAGCGCGATGATTCATGCCGCCGCCATGGTTTCTGCTGGTATTTATGCCATCATCCGCATGTATCCACTGTTTGAAGCAGGTGGGCATCCGCACTCTGGCGAATTTACCTTGCCATTATTGCTCATGGCGGTTGTTGGCGCGTTCACGGCATTATTCGCCGCGACTATCGCGCTCACCCAAAATGACGTGAAAAAAGTGTTGGCATATTCGACCATCTCGCAACTCGGCTTTATGATGGCGGCATTGGGGATTGGCGCATATATCGCGGCATTCTTCCACCTCATCACTCATGCGTTCTTCAAAGCCTTGTTATTCATGGCGTCTGGGTCTGTGATTCACGCGATGGAGCATGGCGAACACCACCTACACGAAGAACACGACCATGATGAACACGGCGAACATGCACATGATGACCATCATACCCACGACGCGCACGATTCTCATGATAGCCACGATGCTCACGACCATCACGAGACAGCCGGCGAACCGATTGACCGCGATGAAGTGGATGAACCTGCACACCCACATTTTGACCCACAAGATATGCGGAATATGGGTGGACTCATTCGTAATATCCCTGTCACCGCATGGACATTCATCATCGGTGGGATTTCGTTGGCGGGCTTCCCCTTGTTAACCGCAGGGTTCTGGTCTAAAGACGAAATTTTGGCAGATGCGTGGTTTGTCTGGTCAGAAACATCGTCTGTCGTGCATGTCTTTGTATTCACGATGTTGGTGATGGCGGCATTCCTGACCGCATTTTATACCGCACGCCAATTGAGCATGACTTTCTTGGGTAATCATCGCACCGAAGAAGCCTCTCATGCGGGGCTTGGTGGTCCGCGCAATGTGGTGAGCATCACCATGCAATTGCCATTGGTTATCCTTGCCTTCTTTGCGATTGTGGCAGGTTTTGTCGGTGTTCCACCCGATTTTCCCATCTTTGGGAGCATTTTTGCGCCAGAAGGAAACCCCTTCTTCAATTTTGTAAAATATAGCTTGCTCACCGAAATGCAACCACCCAAGCCACCTTTCAATGCTTTTCCTGTGTTGATGTCATTCCTTGTGGCGCTCGGTGGGTTGTATTTGGGCTGGCGGATGTATGGTCGTAACCCCCTCAAAGCGGGTGAACCAGACCCCATGACCAAGATTTTGTCGCCAAGTGTGTATCGCTTGCTTCAAAATAAATACTATATAGATGAATTGTATGTCGCCATCTTCATCAAACCAGCCAAATGGTTCTCGAAGAATGTTGTGGTGGTCTTTATTGATAAGGGCATCATTGATGGCACAATTCACCTCATCGCCCGCGTGTTTACATGGATTGGCGACCTGTTCAAAGTGTTGAACTTGTGGCTGATTGATGGTGTTGGTGATGGTATTCCACAAGGTATCGCCAAATTTGGTGTGTGGTTCAAACGGATTCAAACAGGGCAAGTGCAACAATATATGTTATTGGTTTTAGTTGCGATATTGCTCATGGGCTTAATATTTGTCGTCTCGGCGGGATTTTTCCAACTGAGCTAAGTTAAATGGGCAGGGCATGGTGAACGCCATGCCTTTCTCTTGTCAAATAGGATTATTGCAAAAACGGAGGGATTTTCCGTACATGCCAACTTCGAACTTATTCGGTTTTGATGTGCTATCCATACTGGTCGTTGCACCAGCATTGGGAGCATTACTCGTGGTGGTACTCCCACGCAATCCATGGCTAGGGCGTATTTTGTCTCTAGCGATTTCGGTTGCGATTGGTGTGCTTGCCGTGATTGTATTTTTTAGTTATGACCGCACCAATCCTGATGTGCAATTCACCGCGCAGACGCAATGGTTTCCATTGTTAAATGCAACATGGAGTGTTGGGATTGATGGCATTAGCGCGGCGATGATTTTGCTCACAGGGATTCTCGTCCCATTGGCAATCCTCATTAGCTGGGAAATTGAAGACCGCGTGAATGTGCATTTGGCGCTCATCTTGTTCTTTGAAACAGGCTTGATGGGTGTGTTTGTGGCACAAGATTTGATGATTTTCTTCTTGTTCTATGAACTCAGCCTTGTGCCAATTTACTTTCTCATTGACCAATGGGGCGGTAAAAATCGCAAGTACGCGGCGACCAAATTCATGATTTATTCCATCGGCGGGACGCTCGGTATGTTGCTTGCGACTCAGCTCATCGGTTGGACAGCAGGAACATTCAATATCAAAGAATTGACCGCCTTCTGGCCCAGCTTTGATGGCACAGGGGGAAATGGTGTTTTCTTGGGCATTGATATTCAAACAGTGAAAGCGCTGGCATTTGTCGGGTTTTTCATCGCCTTCTGTATCAAAGTGCCTGTTTTCCCCTTCCATACATGGTTGCCCGATGCACACGGTGAAGCCCCAACCGCAGGTTCAATGCTCCTTGCGGGCGTCATGCTCAAACTAGGCGCGTATGGTTTTATTCGCTTGGTTGTGCCTCTTTTCCCCGATGTTTGGGTGGCAGATATTGGCTTGCTTGGGCTGAACATCACATGGGCGGGTTTATTTGCCTTCCTTGCGATGCTAGGGATTGTGTTGGGCGCATTTGCGGCGTTTGCCCAAACCGACATCAAACGGCTTGTCGCATATAGCTCTGTGAATCATATGGGCTTTGTGGCGATGGGTATCGCGGTGATGGCGACTGTTTATGGCGAAGCATACACAACAGGCTCTAGTGCCATGATGAAAGATGGCATTATAGCCGCCAATGGGGCTGTGATTCAGATGTTTAATCATGGTCTTAGCTCGGCTGGGATGTTCTTGCTCGCAGGTGCGATTTATCATAAAACCCATACCCGTGATTTGCGCGAATATGGCGGTTTATGGGTAAAAGCCCCGATTTACGGTGGTATTTTTATCTTCACTAGCATGGCGAGTTTGGGCTTGCCCGGTTTGAATGGGTTCATCGGCGAATTTTTGGTTGTGCGTGGTGCATTCCCCGTCTTTACATGGTTGACCATCATCTCGATGATTGGGTTGCTATTTACAGGGGCATACATCCTCAAAGGGATTCGCGCCGTCTTACACGGACCCTTCAATATGCGTTGGCGCGATACCAATGTCGAAATTGAATTGCGCGAATTTATCGCCATTGCACCATTGATGATTCTCATCCTGATTACGGGTATTTTCCCCAATTGGATACTTTATGTGATTAACAACTCTGTAACACTTATGATGCAGGGGCTGAGTTAGGGTAGGGATATGTCGTTTACGTTTCCAGTGCTTACAGCCATAATTTTCATCCCGATTGTCGCGGCGGTCATCATTTTGTTTATGAACCCAAAACAACGCGACCTCATTCGGGGGACGGCGCTCTCTACAGCGCTCGTCTTATTGGGACTCTCGGCGTTTGTCTATTTTAGCTATAACGGCGAAGTCAATCGTGCGGGCGGATTGCTCGAATCTCAGGAAGAACTCGTTGTGAATGGTGGCGATTTGGTCGCCAGCCAAATGTTCAAAGATGGGTTACGGTTTGAAGAAAAATATAATTGGGTAGATACCCTTGGCATTAGTTACCATGTGGCAGTAGATGGTCTTAATGCCCCGATGGTATTGCTCACAGGTATGGTCGCGGTAGCGGGTGTGCTGATTAGCTGGCGCATCGAAGACCGTATCCGCGAATTTATGGCATTCTTCCTCCTGCTGGTCGCAGGGGTGTATGGGGTGTTTGTGGCGGTGGATTTATTCCTACTGTTCTTCTTCTATGAACTCGCCATCTTCCCGATGTACTTGCTGATTGCAGGGTGGGGGTGGGTCAAATTGCGCGAATATGCCGCCATGAAACTCACACTTTATATCTTGATAGGTTCGGTGATTGCATTCGTTGGTGCGATTGCGATGGTTATCACCGCCAATAGCTTCTTTAATACAGAAGCAGGCGCGGCGGTCTTTGCTCAAGCCCAACAATCGGGTTTGCTCTCGACCACAGCACCTAAATTTAGCTTTGATATCATTCAATTGACTGTCGCCGCCGAAGCAGGTGCATTTAATGCACTTGGTTATTTTGGTGTAGAGACGCTCACATTTGCCACATTCTGGTTCCCGTTAATCTTCATCGGGTTTGCGGTGTTGGCGGGTGTGTTCCCCTTCCACAACTGGTCGCCAGATGGTCACGTTGCCGCACCAACCGCCGTCTCGATGATTCATGCGGGTGTGCTGATGAAACTCGGTGCGTATGCGGCTTTGCGGACAGGTGTCCAATTGATGCCAGAAGGCGCACAAGCACATTTGCCGTGGATTGTGTTCCTAACACTGGTTAATGTGGTGTACGGGGCATTCATCGCCTTCCGCCAACGCGACTTTAAGTATGTCATCGGTTTCTCATCCGTCAGTCACATGGGGCTGGTGAGTATGGGTTGGGCTTCGATGAATGTTATTGGCATGACAGGCGCAGGTTTGCAAATGTTTAGCCATGGCGCGATGACGGCACTTTTCTTCGGTTGCGTTGGGATGGTTTATGACCGCGCTCACACCCGTGATATTCCTAGCTTGGGTGGGTTCATCAAAAAAATGCCTTGGGTTGGATTCGCCTTCATTATCGGCGGTCTTGCCAGTATGGGTATGCCCGGTTTAAGCGGATTTATTGCAGAATTCCCCATCTTTATGGGCATGTGGGCGGCATCTGATAGTGTGACCTTGCAAATTGGTGGGTTCACATTGTCGAATTATTATTCCATCATGGTCATCATAGCGGCACTCGCTATCGTCATCACGGCGGCGTATGTGTTGCGTGTGACTAGTCAGGTGTTTTTTGGTGAATTTGATGCAGAAAAATATCCGGAAGTTGGTGATATTGCTATCACTGACCGCGTGATTTTATTGTTGCTCGGTATCCCCCTCATTCTAGTTGGGATGATGCCGTTCTTGATGGCTCCAATGGTGCAAGCGGGTGTTAACCCGGTCGTTGCGATGTTGGGAGGATTATAATCGTGGGCGAATTTAATTATTTACAACAATTGCCCGCCATTGCGCCCGAAATTGGTCTCACCATTTTGGCGATAGTGGTGTTGGCACTCGATTTATACCTGCCAGAGAGTCGGCGCAAAGGGACGGCGTATGTCGCCGCCTTTGGCTTGCTCGGTTTGGCGATTGTGCCATTTGTTTGGTTGCCAGACCCTAGCATCGAAACCTATTGGGGCGGTATGGTGCGTTATGATGTCTTGGCGCAAGTGTTTAAGGTGATGATATTGCTTGCGGCAGGTATCACCTGCTTAATTGCTTCATCTACACAAGACTTGGGCAAAAAAGGCGAATTTTACCTGATTATCATCGTCTCGACATTAGGTGCATCGCTCTTGAGCGCATCTAGTGACCTCATCATGATTTTTGTGGCATTAGAAACCCTTTCAATTCCCCTCTATATTTTGGCAACCTTCCGCAAACACGACCCACGCTCTATCGAAAGTGGGATGAAATATTTCTTGTTTGGCTCGTTTGCCTCTGCTATTTTATTGTATGGGTTTAGCTTGTTATATGGCTTCACCGCCCAAACCAATATTTATGCAATTGCCGATTATATGGCAGGTCCCGAATTTGGTCTGAGTGCTGTGCCGATTGTGGTGGCATTAGTCCTGATTTTTGTGGGATTTGGGTTCAAAATTAGTGCTGTACCCTTCCATTTCTGGACACCCGATGTTTATGAAGGCGCACCGACCCCGGTCACTGCATTTGTTAGTGTCGCCAGCAAAGCCGCTAGTATGGCTGTGTTGATGCGCTTCCTCATTGCCCTGTTCCCCGCCGAATTTGTCATTAATGGGCAAATTATGCAAGAATTCTGGATTCAATTGGTCATCGTCCTCTCGGTGATTAGCATGACGATTGGCAATGTTTTGGCGCTGGTGCAGAGGAATATCAAACGGCTGTTGGCGTATTCATCCATTGCCCAAGCAGGGTATACCCTCATTGGGATTGCCGCCATTCAAACCATGCACTTGACCGATGGCATGACGGATATTAGCCAAAGTGCGGCGGCGCAAGGTGTTGCGGCAGTGACATTCTATATGTTCATGTATACCTTCACCAACTTGCTTGCCTTCGGTGTGATTGTTATCTTCACCGAAGCGACTGGGAGCGAAAGTATTAAAGACCTTGCTGGTCTAAGTCGTCGCAATCCATGGCTGGCATTAGCGATGACTGTAGGGCTGTTGTCTTTGGCAGGGATTCCACCCGCCGCAGGCTTCTTTGGCAAATTTTTCTTGTTCAATGCCGCTGTGACCGCTGGCTTAGAATGGCTGGCATTGGTTGGCGTATTGAATGCGATTATCGGGCTGTACTACTATCTCATGGTCATCAAAGTGATTTATGTTGACCGTCATGAAGATGATGAAGTGCCGATTAACCTGAGCATGACCAATGCGTGGATGCTCGGCGCGACAACCATTATCGTGATTGTGTTGGGTGTGTTGCCACAAGCTATCTTCAATTGGGCATTAAGCAGTGCCAGCACCTTGTTTGCATAATGAAAATAGAGTAGGGGAATTCTTCGTAAGGGCTTGCTATGGCAAGCCCTTACGTTCCTACACCCCAAAACTATATCTGTTATAGAATTTGAATAATAAATTGCTAAAAAAATTGTTGTTTTATGGTAATTTTTTACCCTTTGTGATAAAATGCGCGATTGTTAGCGTAATGTGGCGCATAAAGCCAAGTAACTCATGAAAAATCAATCAAACGAGATGAAAAATCGGATTCACAACCTAACTCTTGCAATTATTTCGGCACAGGCGGGTTGTGCGACACTCATCATCATTACAATAGCCCTTGTTTTGGGGGCATGGTTAGGTAGTTTACTTGGACAGCGTGGCTTGTGTATTTTTGGCATGGTCATCCTGAGTGTGCCAGTCAGTTTGTACGTCATGTTGTGGATTGCGATGCGGGCGGTCAACTTGCATATTCGCGCAAAATCTACAGAAGATGAAAGCACAAACTAATTTATACAACTTTAAGGAGGTTTTATCTTTGAGAACAACACTTTATTTTTCTTACCGCAGAAAGGAGAAATAGTCCATGAGTACAAGACAACGCGGCTTTATTAGCTTAGGAATCATCCTATTTGTCGCTATCGTGTTTTGTGGTCTTATCCCCTTCGTGTGGATGCCAAGTGCGGGCATTGGTGTGGCACTCCCTGTCATCACCGTCCCCGGCGAAGTCGTACAAGCCGACTTTTTGCCCGAATGGGATTTGACGAACTCGTTCATTGGGACAGTTCTTACAGGGTTGTTGATTTTGCTCATCGCCGGTATCCTGTGGCTCATGACGAAGGGTTGGACACGCGAAGTCCCCAGCCGTTTACAAAGTATGTTTGAAATCCTCATCGGTGGTTTCCGCAATTTCTTGGCGGGGATTGCTGGTGACAAACTCCGCACAACCCCCTTGCTGTGGCCCATCGTAGCGACGATTTTCTTCTTTTTGCTCACTGCAAATTATATGAAGTTGCTACCCGGTGTAGAAACAGTTGGGAAAATGCACTGCACGCATGTTGGTTTTAAGGGTTATCCCATGATTCAGGTGAATGCCAATGGCTATCAACTGTGGGTAGATTCGCCACTGAACGCAGGCGATAACCAAACCGCAGAAACTGAAGAAGCCTGCCATCATTATTTTGAAGGCGAATGGTCACGCTATACTTTTGATAGCGCCGAAACCATTGAAGAAGCCAAACATAATGCAGAATTAGCGGTTGCCGCCGCCCAAACTGCGGTCACAGAAGCCGAAACTAAATTGGCAGAGTTCCATGCAACCTTGCCAGAAGAAGGCGAATTGACCGAAGCCCAAGAAGAAGAATTACATCTTTTGGAAGAAGAAGTCGCTCACGCCGTTGAAGAACATCATAAAGCCGAGCGCGAAGTGGAACGCCAAGAAATTCGTCTGACCGCTTCTGAGCAAATCTTTGCGATTGATGCAGAACTCGCTTCTCTTAATTCATTAACTGTTGATCCTAGTTCTGAAGAGGGCAAAGCCCACGAAGAACAAATTAAAGAATTGCAACAACAACGCGATTTCTATAACACCCAAATGTATTATCCAACCGCGACACTCACCTTCACCCAAGCACAATTGGATAATTCTGCAAAACCCGCGCCATTCTTGTTCCATATCACCCCATTTGTGCGCGGTCCTGCAACCGACCTCAGCTTAACCTTCATGCTTGCTATCATGTCTATGGTGTTGGTGCAAGCCTATGGTCTTTGGGCGTTGGGTCCTGCTTATTTTGAAAAGTTCATCAACATCACAGCACTCGGCAATTTGGGCAAACGTCCGCTTGGTGCGATTGACTTTGTGGTCGGGTTGATTGAAATCATCTCAGAAATTGGTAAAATCGTCTCGCTTGCCTTCCGTCTCTTTGGTAACTTGTTTGCGGGTGGTGTGGCGTTGATGGCGGTGACATTCTTGGTCGCCTTGCTCATCCCCGGTGTCATCTATGGCTTGGAACTCATCATCGGTGGGGTGCAAGCATTGGTGTTCGCCGTGTTGACCGTTGTATTCTCTGTACAAGCGCAGGAGTCGCATCATCATGATGATGAACACGACCATGCCGAAGAACATGCTTAATTTGTTAGATTCTATAGACAATAAACACATAGGAGTGATTAAAAATGATTGAAGCAGATTCCTTATCCGTTGGTTTGAAAGCAATTGGCGCAGGCTTGGCGATGGTTGGCGCTTTGGGTCCTGGTATTGGTATCGGTTTGTTGGCGCAAGGTGCGATGCAAGCCATTGGTCGTAACCCAGATGCCGCTGGTACAATCCAAACAAACATGATTTTGGCTATCGTGTTCACCGAAGCTATCGCTATTTACGCATTAGTGGTCGCCTTGCTCATCGTCTTCGTGTTGAGCTAATCCGGTCTTATCCAGAGAGGATTACAAACAATGCGAGGATTACGTAAATACATTATCGCGGTTGCGATTGTCGGGACACTTTTCATGGTTTCTCCCGCTTTTGCCGCCGAAGAAGCCGCCGCAGGTCCATTGGATAAATTGGGTATCAACTTTGGGTTTATGCTTTCCCAATTCATTCACTTTGCCTTGCTTTTTACCCTTCTGACCATTTTCCTGTGGCGTCCAATGAGCAATATGCTCGATAGCCGTGCTGCAAAAATTGAAAAAGGTCTCGAAGATGCCGCCAAAGCCGCATCTGCACTTAAAAATGCGGAAAGCGAAGCCGAAAAAGTGTTGGCGAATGCCCGCTTAGAAGCCAATAAACTTATCGAAGAAGCGCGTGGTCGTGGCGATGAAGTGGCGAAAGCCATCGAAGTCGAAGCCCGCAATAATGCCGAAAAGATTTTGGCAGAAGGTCGCGCCCAAATCGAAGCCCAACGTAACATCGAACTCGGTGCATTGCGTGGGCAAGTGTCGAGCATTTCGATTGCTGTGGCACAACGTTTGATTGGTCAAGCATTAGACGAAAAACGCCAAAAAGACCTTATCAACGATTTCTTCTCCAAAGTGCCAGCCGATGCCAAAAACATGGCGGGCAAAGTGGAAGTGGTCTCTGCGATGCCACTCGATGGTAGTGAACAAGACCGCGTAAAGAAAGAAATTGGCAATAGCGATGTCACCTTCCGCGTTGACCCCGCCATCTTGGGTGGTCTTATCATCCGTAGTGATGAACGTGTGGTAGATGGTAGCGTGCGCCGTGATTTGAACACTTTGGCGACTCGCTTGAACTAAGCCAGACCCATCTCTATGAATTACCCAGACGAGGGGCTTATTGCCTCTCGTTTTTATTATACGATATGGAGTTTTTGCATGAGAACCTTTGCATATCTGCTCGACCAATTGTCACCAGATGACCTGATTGCCCTTGTGGGAGATGGTGATATTCCCATCACCGCGCCTATTGCCGAATCTACATCCGCCGTTCAACAAGGTGGGATTTTTGTGGCACGACAAGGCAAATCTGCCGATGGTCACAATTTTATCCCCCAAGCAATTGCGAATGGGGCGGTTGCTATTGTCGGCGAAAAACCGATGACAGGGTTATCTGTCCCGTATGCTCAAGTGCGTGATTCACAAACGGCTATCGGTATTTTGGCATCGGCGTATTATGGTCATCCATCGCGTAAATTGATGGTCATTGGTGTGACAGGGACAGATGGCAAAACCACCACCACCACCCTCATCCATAGCATCCTCAAACAGGCTACAGGTGGAAAAACGGGTTATATCAGCACTATCGCCGCCGATTTGGGCAGTACCACCGCCGATACAGGTTTGCATGTCACCACGCCCACCGCGCCAGAAGTGCAGATGTATATGGCACAGATGGTTGAGGCGGGATTAACCCACTGCGTCTTAGAGATGACCAGCCATGGCTTGGCACAAGGGCGACTCTCTGGTGTGGATATTGATGTTGCGGTGATGACCAATGTTACACATGAGCATTTGGATTATCATGGCTCATTTGAGGCATATCGAGATGCAAAGGGGATTATGTTTGATATGCTTGCCACCAGTTACGAAAAGTTTGATATGCCAAAAATTGCGGTAGTTAATGCAGATGACCCTAATGCCGATTATTTTGCGACTAAACGGGCAGATAAAATCGTGAAATATGGTGTGTCTAATCCTGCCGATGTGCGCGGACGTAATATCAGTTATACCCCTAGTGGCACAGAATTTTCGGTGGTCACAACGAATGGGGGAGGACAAATCAAAATTCATTTGCTAGGGCAATTTAATGTATTGAATACCCTCGCGGCGATTTCTGCGACCATGCACATCGCCTCATGGGATGATATTCAAACTGGGCTGGCAGAGATTCAAGCAGTGTCGGGGCGGATGCAACGGATTGACGAAGGTCAGCATTTTACGGCAATCGTAGATTTTGCCCATACTCCCAACGCGCTCAAAAATGCCCTCACTACTGCCAAAGCAATGCTCCCCACAGGCAAGCGACTCATTGCTGTGTTTGGGAGCGCAGGTTTGCGCGATGTGGAAAAACGGCGCATGATGGCAGAAGTATCTGCTCAAATTGCCGATATGACTGTCCTCACCGCAGAAGACCCACGCACCGAGTCGTTAGACCAAATTTTGGAGATGATGGCACAAGGCGCAATCTCTCAAGGTGGGATTGAAAATAAAACATTCATCCGTGTGCCAGATAGAGGCGAGGCGTTATTTGTTGCGTGCCAAATGGCAGAAACGGGTGATATTGTCATCGCCTGTGGCAAAGGTCATGAGCAAAGCATGTGTTTTGGGACAATTGAATATCCTTGGGATGACCGCGATGCGATGCGGGCGGCATTGCGTGGGACACCCCTCAAAACATTGCCAACTGCAAAATAGTGGCTGTGATGGGCGCTATGGCGGATTAAGCGATATATCCGCCATCAAAAATCCTCATATTTCCTACAGAATTGAAATATCGGTGGCATACCGCCATGTTATCAGCCCTATTCTATGCTAAAATCAGTCTTGATTCTGAAGCAATTTATGAGGAAAATTTCTCACATGATTGATTTAGGTATTATCATCGTTAACTGGAACACCCGCGATTTACTCCGTACCACACTGCAAACTGTTTTTGCTAGTGAAGGTGATTTTTCGTATAAAGTGGTTGTTGTGGATAATGGTTCTAGCGATGGTAGCCAAGAGATGGTAAAGACCGAGTTCCCGCAAGTCTATTTCATCGCCAGCGACATCAATGGTGGATTCTCTTATGGGAATAACTTGGGCTTACACGCACTTGGGTATCGTGGGGCAGGTGATGTTGATGCCGATGCACCCCGTTATGCTTTACTCCTGAATCCAGATACAGAAGTCCCACCGACATCCCTTTATGAGATGGTCAAAATGATGGATTCTCGCCCCGATGTTGGTGTGGCGGGACCCAAATTACTCCTCAAAGAAAACGGCGAATTAGATAAGGCTTGTCGGCGTAGTTTTCCGACACCGATTATCTCATTCTATCATTTCTCCGGACTCGCCAAAATATTCCCCAAAAGTCCACGCTTTGCCCGCTATAATCTCACTTATCTTGACCAAGACCAAGAAGCAGAAGTAGATTCGGTGGTGGGGGCGTATATGCAACTCCGCAAAGAGGCGATTGCTCAAGCAGGGTTGATGGACGAGACCTTTTTTATGTATGGGGAAGATTTAGATTGGGCATTGCGGGTCAAGCAAGCCGGTTGGAAAGTTTTATATTATCCCAAAGTCATCGTTTGGCATGTTAAACGTGCCGCCAGTCGCAAAAGCAAGAAAGCGCAATTTGAATTTTATCGCGCTATGCTCATTTTTTATCGCAAACATTATCGGAAGACGACACCCTTATGGTTACACAGCCTCGTCCTAACGGGGTTAACAATCAAGGGAGGGCGCGGATTGTGGCAGGAAATACGTCATTCACCCCTCCCAACCCCCAACAACTCATAAAAACCAAAGCAGAAAATGTACGCTCTAATCGTATTAAAGCGACCTTAGAAGCAACACAATTTGTTTTGGATATTATCTCGCTTACTATGGCATTTTTTTTGGCGTATGTAGCGCGGTTCTATTTGCCATTATTTGGGCAATTAAGCGAAGTCGCGCCCATCAGCGACTTTTTGCCGTTGATGTTTTTACAACTATTTCTGGTGATAATCGTCTTTTATTTTTCACGGCTGTATCACCAACGCCGTGTCATCAGCCGATTCGATTATGCGCGTAATATTTTGGGCGCTGTCACCATTGGCATGGTTTTAGCCAGTGGGATTCAAGAACTCATCTTTAGAAATACCAATTTAGAAGTAGATTATTCGCGTATTATGTTCTTCTATAACTGGATATTCAGCGTTGTGCTGGTGTTGGCAGGACGTGAAGTGCATCGCATCCTCAAAGCCAGTTTTAGACGGCGTGGGATTGTACGTGATAATTTGCTCCTCATTGGCACAGGGCGAGTGGTACGCGACCTCGTGCATCGTATCAAGCATAACCCCGATTTAGGCTATCAGATTGTGGGTGTGGTGACAGATGTTATCAAACCCAAAGGTAAAGTGAGTAATTTGCCGATTTTAGGGCAGTATCCCGATTTACCTGTGATTATTGACCATTATGGTGTGGAGCAAGTGATTATCGCCTTGCCCGATGCCAAACGTGCCGAAATTGTCGAATTAGTGACCCTTTGCCAACGTGGGCGGGTGGATATTAAAATTTTCCCCGATATTTTTGCGTATATGGCAGGCGATTTGAACGTAGATGACTTGGGCGGGACACCCTTGCTCACGGTGCGCGATATTGCCCTACGTGGTTGGAAATTGAGCCTCAAACGGGTGCTTGATATTTTTGGGTCGTTATTTGGGCTCATTTTCTTATCACCATTATTATTGCTTGTTGCGGCGATTGTTCGCTTAGAATCACCGGGGTCGCCATTTTACTCGCAAATTCGTATGGGGTTAGATGGTCGCCCATTCCCAATTATTAAATTCCGTACAATGCGCCAAGATGCCGAATCGAAAGGCATTGGCTGGACAGTCAAAAATGACCCGCGTGTGACCAAAGTTGGCAAAATTTTGCGTAAGACCGAATTAGATGAATTGCCTCAATTGATTAATGTATTGATGGGTCACATGAGCCTTGTCGGTCCGCGCCCAGAACGCCCACAATATGTTCAACAATTCCGCCAAAAAATCCCGCGCTATATGGAACGTCACCGCGAAAAAGCGGGTATGACGGGCTGGGCGCAAGTGAATGGGCTACGTGGCGATACATCCATCGAAGAACGCACGAGTTATGACTTGTGGTATGTCGAAAATTGG